>NZ_LRPD01000027.1:0-100604 GCF_001605865.1 Acinetobacter sp. NRRL B-65365
ACGATGGATCAGATAGTTTTCATCATATTTAGCAACTTCATTCCAGAACGCCGCACTATGATCAAAATGTTTGGTATGTGCTAATTCATGCACGCACACAGCTCGGACATTGTGTTCAGGCATCAGCGCTAATGCTGCACTGAGCATAATGTCATGTTTGGAACTACAACTTCCCCAACGGGTTTTCGGATTTCGAATAGTACAAGCTTGATAAGCCAAGCCGATTTCCCGACTGACCTGATCCAGATAATCAGGTAAAAATTGCTTGGCATAAGCCATAACGGCTGCCTGTAACGCTTTTTCCGACGCCGTATCTCGTATAAGGATCGTCTGCTGTTCCCAATCAAACTTAAAAATATGTCGTTGTGATTGTCGAATAATCTGAAAAGGTTGGGAATGAAAGAATAATGAAAGTTGCTCAGGCAAATCCACGTTCAGACTAAATTGTTTTTGTTGTCTACTCCAAGTTTCAACCAGCCATTGCTCAGAATGAGTTAAAAACTGCTGGATCTGTTTTTTACTACAAAATAGCGGAACCGTTAAACGAATACCTGTGGGCTCCACACGCAAGCGCAGATTTCTCGCCCTTGCATGTCGAACCACCTTAATTTCAGGTAATAACGTTTCTAATGAAACTGCCTGCATTATTGTGCAGTACGCTCTTCGATACCATTATTAGTTGCAACAATCGCAATGCTTGCTGCATTTAATGCAAAGATACCGTTGGTGACAACACCAGGAATGTCATTAATGGTTTTTTCCAGCTCAAGCGCATTGAGAATGTTTAAGTTAAATACATCCAGAATCACGTTGCCATTATCCGTAACCACACCTTCGCGATAAACTGGATCACCACCTAAAGCGACGATTTTACGCGCAACAGCAGAACGTGCCATTGGAATCACTTCAACAGGAAGTGGAAAATCACGACCCAACTGGTCGACCCATTTTGAATCATCAACGATACATACAAATTTCTTTGCAATCGAAGCAACAATTTTTTCACGGGTTAATGCAGCGCCGCCGCCTTTAATCATATGCATATGACGGTCGATTTCGTCAGCACCGTCCACATAGGCATCTAGGCCACCTACCGAGTTCATATCCACAACTTCAATACCGAGCTTCTTCAAACGCTCAGCGGTTGCATTCGAACTAGCGACAGCTGCTTCTAATTGCAATTCAGGCAATAAATCAATTAAAAAATTAACGGTACTTCCTGTTCCTACGCCCAAAATGCCGCCTTTAGGCAAATGTTTCAAAGCTGCTTTTGCCGCAGCTTGTTTTTTTTCATCTTGGGTTGCATATAGACTCATGACTTCACTCAACTATTTTGACATTTGCTGCAAGAAAACAGCGCAAATGCACAGGGGTTTGCTACAATGATCGTCTATTTTAAACTGTTATAGGGAAGAAGAACATGCTGTCTCGTGTGGTACGACAAATTTTACAAGCAACGGTTTATGATGTTGCAATTGAAACACCGCTTGAAGCAGCTCCACGAATTAGTCAAAAAATTAATAATAACATTCGATTTAAGCGTGAAGATTTACAACCTGTGTTCTCTTTCAAGCTCCGCGGTGCTTATAACCGTATCAGCCAGCTTCCTAAAGATCAGCTCGATCGTGGTGTCATTTGTGCATCTGCAGGTAACCATGCGCAAGGCGTGGCATTGTCTGGAAAAAAATTAGGTATTCCTGCAATTATCGTTATGCCAAGTACAACACCTGATATTAAAGTTCAAGCTGTTAAACGCTTGGGCGGTCAAGTGGTGTTATACGGCGATAGCTTTGATGTTGCCAACAAATATGCAAAACAACGTGCGGAAGATGAAGGACTGGTTTTCATTCCGCCTTATGACGATGAGCTGGTGATTGCCGGTCAAGGCACAATTGCGAATGAATTACTGCGCCAATGGCGTGATGTTGAATATGTTTTCGTTGCTGTTGGTGGTGGCGGACTCATTGCGGGTGTTGCGGCCTATCTCGGTGAAGTCGCACCACATGTCAAAGTCATTGGCGTTGAATACGAAGAATCAGCATGTTTAAAAGCGGCACTCGAATCAAATGAACGCGTGGTATTGCCGCATGTAGGTCTATTTGCTGATGGTACAGCAGTTGCTCAAATTGGCGAGTTGCCATTTGATGTGATCCGTTTACGTAAATCGGATAATTCAGGCCCAATCGTTGAACCTGATATCGTAACGGTTGATACAGATGAAATCTGTGCTGCCATTAAAGATACCTATGATGAAAATCGTAGTATTGTCGAACCATCTGGGGCCATGGCCTTGGCTGGCATCAAGAAATATGTTGCAGAGCATCAATTGACTGATAAAAACATGGTCTCGATTGTATGTGGCGCCAACATGAACTTTGACCGTTTACGTTATATCGCAGAGCGTACCGAATTAGGTGAACGCCGTGAAGCAATTTATGCGGTGACAATTCCTGAGCAAAAAGGTGCATTCCTCAACTTCTGTCGTGCATTGCAAGGTCGTAACATTACTGAGTTTAACTATCGCGCGAGCTCAAGCAATCTGGCTCAAGTCTTTGTTGGAATTAGCTTAAAAGGTGGCGAAACTGAACGTCATGAAATTCACAACATGTTAAAACAGCAATATGAAGTGGATGATTTATCTGATGATGAAGTGGCAAAACTGCATATTCGTTATCTGATTGGTGGTCATGCCAATATTGAAAATGAGCGCTTGTTCCGTGTTGAATTCCCGGAACGTCCAGGTGCTCTACTCACCTTCCTTGAGCGTTTGGGGCCAACCCATAACATTACCCTGTTCCATTACCGTAATCACGGTGCCGCGGAAGGTCGTGTATTGGTGGGTCTGGAAGCAACGGATGCCAAACAGAATCCAGATGGTCTGATTGAAACATTAGAGCAAATCACTTATCCATATGCTGAAATCAGCAATAATATTGGATATAAGCGTTTTCTTAAATAAGCGTTCTAGTACCTTAAAGCCGACCTCGTGTCGGCTTTGTTTTCATCATGTACTGTGAAACATGGCAATAATCTTTTTAAGGTTTTATTTCTGCTAGTCGTTTTGATAATTCAGTATCATTTCCATCCAGCAAAGGGGTACCTTCGTAATAAAATTTACTTATATATTTACCTGCATTATCAATTTTCATCACAAGACCACATCAAGTCTCACCAACCATATCACTCTTCCAAAATAAATTATCTTCAGCCTCTATCAGCTCGAAAGAAACGGGTATAGCAGGTCTTTGAGATTCATTATATTCATTCATACTTGGTGATAGCCAACATTTGGCAGTAGATCCACGCCTCAGATCTAGACTCTCATCTTTAATTCTTTCAACATAATAAATAATTTCCCTCCAATTTTTAGGAGCTACATATACAATTTCTTTTAATATATTATTAAGGAGTTGTGTTTTTACTAAGAAACTCATTTTTATCCACTAACTTGATCTAAAATTGATGTTTACCATTAAAAAGAGTTGCTGAATACAATTAACATTGTAAACAAAATTTACAAAGCACGTTGCTTTGAAACCGCTTTTTTATTTTTATCAAAACAACAACTGATGTATCTTTGCCAAGCCAACAAAATCATTACAAACTAATAAATTGATCCATCTTAAAATGAATAAAAAGATATTTTTATCATTTAGTTAAGGACAGTTATGGCACAGTTTGCAGTCATTGGTTTAGGTAGTTTTGGGGCAACTGTTGCATTAGAGCTGACCAAACTAAATCATGATGTCATCGGAATTGATACCATCAAGCGCAATGTAGAAAATCTGGCTGATCGTATTACACATGCAGTGATAGCCGATGCAACAGATGAACACGTTCTGGAAGAACTGAACATCCAGAATTGTGATGCGGTTATTGTCGCGATTGGCGAAGATATTGAAGCCAGTATTCTCTGTGTGCTAAACCTAAAGAATTTAGGTGTTGAGAAGATTCTGGTGAAAGCCAAAACTAAAGCACATCACACCATCCTTTCGCATTTAAATGTCAGCAAGATTATCCATCCTGAAGAAGATATGGGTGTACGTGTGGCGCAAGCACTGAACTACCCAATGGTGAGTCGTTATATGGCACTGGATGATGATCATTACATCGTCAAGGTTCCCGTTAATGAGAAACTGAACAATATCAATTTGTCAGGTATTTTAAAGCAAGAGCCAAATATTAAACTGTTATTGCTTAAACGTAATCAGCAGATTTTTTATGAAACTGATCCTAATTTTACCTTGCAAACAGATGATGTACTGATTTTGGAAGGTTCGCTTAGCCATCTCAGAAAACTTTCAGGATGTTTCGCATAACATGGCATTCAAAATAAACTCCCAAAAGATTTTTAACCTAAGCCCTCCTTCTTTGCTGGCGATTGGTTTTTTAAGTTTTATTGTCATCGGGACATTATTACTGAAACTGCCGATTGCCAATAAAGGCAACGTGAGCTGGATGGATGCCTTGTTTACCGCGACATCAGCGGTCACTATTACTGGTTTATCCGTGGTTAATCTGAATGAGTCATTCAATCATTTTGGGCAGTTTATTATCCTGTTATTGATTCAATCGGGTGGTTTGGGTTTTATGACCTTTGCCATATTGGCAGCATTGAGTCTGGCACCAAAGTTGGGGCTTAAACAACAAATGATGGCACAGGATAGCTTGGGCCAAACCAGCCTATCCAAAGTTACCTTCGTCGCCAAAGGTGTTGTGCTCTACACCCTGTTCTTTGAACTGATTGGTGTTGTGATATTAACTGCCTCATTTGCCCCGATTTATGGTTTTGCCCGCGGACTTTATTACGCCATCTTTTATAGCGTTTCTGCCTTTAATAATGCTGGCTTTTCCTTATTCGATAACAGTCTGATCAATTTCCAGAGTCATTATCTGATCTGTTTAACCATTAGCCTGCTCTATACCTTGGGTGGAATTGGCTTTCTGGTGCTGATCGATGTCAAACAAAATAAGCGCTGGAGCAAACTGACACCAAACAGCAAGCTCATCCTCAGTACCATTGCGATTTTGAATCTGGTCGCCTTTATCTTGATCTGGTTATTAGAGTCAAATAATCCGCTGACACTCGGTTCAATGAGTTTAGGTGAACAAGCCATGAATGCATGGTTTCAGGCCACAGTTCCTCGATCCTCTGGATTTAATACCATTGATACAGGTGCGATGGAACATAGTACAGCCTTACTCACCATGCTGTTAATGTTTATTGGTGGTGGTTCTCTCAGTACCGCAGGTGGCATCAAAGTCGGTACGTTTGTGATCTTGTTGCTATGTGTGCTTTCTTTTTTACGGCGTAATGAGGAAATCCGCATTTTTAATCATTCAGTTTCAGCAGAAACAACCTATAAAGCCCTTGCCGTGACAGCGATTACAGGCATGTTGGTCTTTGTCGGTTGCTTTATTATTCTGCTGCTCGAACCCAAACTGGATGTGATGGATTTAATGTTTGAGGTGGTTTCTGCCGCCTGTACAGTGGGCTTATCACGCGGCGCGACAAGCCAATTACATGACGGCAGTTTATTTGTCCTAAGTGTACTGATGTTTACAGGTCGACTCGGCCCTTTAACGCTTGCCTATTTAATTGCAACGCCGAAAAAGAGCCGTTTAAAACACGCCAATGCCAACATTCAGATTGGATGAAAACTCGAAGGCTGCTCAATCACAATCACTTGTTGGCAGATTCCATCAGCTTGGCGCTGTTGTTCAAATACAGCTTTAGACATCACATCAAAATGATCACAGAAACTCACTTTCTGTTCATCAATTGAATAAAGCAAGGACTGGTTCCCCATTCCTTGTAAGGTGTCATAAAACACAATCACAAAATTGCCACTTTCAAAAGCGTGCTGAATCTCAGCATAGGTTAAAGCAGCGTCGATAGGAATCTGCAGACCTTCCGCTTCGCGATAACACTGCTTTTCATTGTCATCAATATTCGGATCAGGTGCTGTATAAAATGAAACAGTATAGCCTAATTTCTTCATGGCTAAAGCCAGTGCAATCGTGAATGTGCCATCTTTACGATCATGGCGACACAACTGGATCAGATCAGCAATATCAATATGGGTTTGATATTGCTTTAAGATGAGCCACAGTGCGAACACACCACAATTTGCGTCTAGCTGTAATAATGATTCTGGAATATTTAAACTCATTTAATACCAGTTCATCAATGATACGCCCAAGCCTGCGTAGGTCGCACGGTGGTTGTAATCAATCAGACTTTCACCATAACCATCAAACAGTTGCAAGTGTCCACGCAATTTGCCCGTAATTGGGAATGCCCAGTCAAACTGAACCGCACCGTGTGAACGATCACCACCTTTCAAGGAATGACGCAGCATCAATGAAAAATCGTGATCACCTTTGCGGTAAAATGCGGTTAAATCACCACGACCTACATAATCTTTAATATCGGGGTTATTGTCCTCTTTAGCATCTTCCTCAACGCGATACCAAGGACGCAGCATCAAGGCGAAATTATCTTTCTCGAAGCCAAGATTAAAGATGACACGGTTCCAGCTACGCGATAGCGGATCAGAACGACCATTAGACTGGTGGTTCAACGTCACACCGAGTAAGCGCGCATTCAGGCCTAAAACTTCATAATTGGTTCTAAACATTAAGCTCGCTTCAGGCTCGTAATTCGTTTCACGGAAAGGTCGAGACTCATCCGAGTTATAGACTTGCCAGCGTGAAGACTGGGTATAACCCAACCACAAATCACCATTATCACCAAAAATGTTTTCCCAAGCCTTGGTCTTAAATGAGATCTGGAACTTGGCTTCGCTTGAGGTGAGTTCTTGTTTGTCTTTAACCGTATTTTCAGGGTTCGGACTACTTGGAAACTCATTCTTGTCACTGGTCCAGAATACAGGCAGCAAATAGACCGGTTGATAAGCACGGATATTCCATGTACCTAACTTACTGTCTTCTGATAGTTCCCAACGGCGATCCAGTAAAGAGACATTCGGGTCAAACTTCGGCGCAGCACCAAGAATATGCAGATCACTTACCTTTTGAACCACTTTATCTTTCAAAGATTCTGGTTGAGCTTTTTCAGTACTGGCTAGCGCTGGTGCAGCTGCTACAGCGACCACAGGTTCTGGTGTCTGCACTTGTGACTGAATCACAGCAGGTGCTTTAAAAATCGCATCATAACACGCCAAACGCTCAGCATTTGAGGCTAAAGCCACACATGCATCCGCCGTAGCTGGACTGGCTGGTGCGGTCGCTTGCGCATGTGCCAACGACGTAGTTAAGCCAAGTATCGTCAAGACACTCAGCTCCAGATAACTACGTTCAAAAGATTTGAACGCCATAGAATTCTCCAATTTTTCTTTTAATTGACTTGCTTGATGCTAAATCCAAGTTTCTGCAATTCTTCGCGCTTCGCAAATGGCGCAACAACCGCTTTCACAGGTTTTTGAGCCAATAAATACTGCTTGGCAACGCGTTGTAAATCGTCCAGATTCACATTGAGCAAACGTTCACGCAGAATCTTACGGAATTTTGGTGTACGTGCATGTAGCAATGCATAACATGCTGTAATCGCCTCGCCCGCCGGAGAACCCGGTTTATCCATACTCGCAACTAAACCAAGAATAGCTTCTTCAAGTTGATGTGGCTGTTGCTCGGTATTCAATAACCATTGCACACTGGCTTCAAAATCGTTGAATGTTTCTGCCAAACGTGGATCACGATAGCTATAGAAACGGAACGAACACGCATTACCATCATAGCTTGCACCACCACCATACGCACCGCCTTTTTCACGAATGGCACTATGCAAGAAACCATTTCGTAAATAAGCTGCCAATACCATCAATGGTGCTGCATCTGGATGAGCTACATCAACTGCTTGGTAAGCAGATGCACAGAATTGTACATTGGCTTGAATTAACCACGCTTCATCATCTGAAGTATTCACAGGTTCGACTTGCGTTAATTGAACAGGTGTTTCGTCAACAGCCAGCTTATCCCAGACATTTTGAATTTCTTCGACCAGACGATCCGATTGATGTTCTTCACAGACTAATAGGAATTGTTTAGACGCTTGTAGTAATTTACGATGAATCGACTGTAACTCGCCAATTAACGCTTGATAAGCTGCATCATCCTGATCAATTTTATTGACCAACTCGGTTAACCAGTTCAATGCGCCCAAGCCTGTGTTGTGATAATCACGGCGCGCCAAAGCACTCATTTGACGTGATGCAGCATGCATCGCATAGCTATGACCAGAACCGGATAAACGTGACTGCCAACGCGTTTTACGTTGCTGTAATAGTTCAATAATGCGATCTTTCTCATCAAAACGTAGCTGTTCAAATGCCAATTTCAATAATTGAATTGCATCCAGTTTTTGTGTCAAAGATTTGGTGGTTAAAGTCAGCCATGCACTGATACGGTCTTTATCATCGACCTTACTACGCAAAGATGCGCCCATCCCCAAACCACCACTGACGGCTGTCTGAATCTGCTGGAATTCAAGATAATCATATTCACCAGCGCCGACTTCACCCATCAGAATCGAAAGTAAATTGAAGTAAGGTGATTGAACAATCTCATCAGGAATCTGAATCAACACTTGTTGATAGTAAATACCATTGGTACCGGCATGGTATAAATTTAACGGCGTATCTAAACGATTACAGATAATCTCACGCAACTGACCTTGAACAATCTGCAACTCGGCAGGTACATCTTCCAAACCAACTTTTGGTAATAACTCAAGATTATCAGGCGTATCCTGACGCTGCTTTAAGGCTGCGGTTTTTTCTTCAATCTCGATCTTCTGCGCATCGGTTAAATTGGCCGTAATGTCAGCCAGACGCGCCTGTTCTGCTTGCTGCTCTTTCACCGATTTGGTTGCATCAGGGACTAAAGTCATTTGTACACGATGCAGATTATCCAACAAATGAGTTTGGATCAGGTTTGACAACCACATCGGGTCTTTCAACTCTTCTTTCACTTGCTCAATCGCAGAGTCCACGTCCCAGACATGAATCGGATCACTATGATGAATGGCACTACCTAAACCATTTAAAATCAGGCTTAAACCATACGGTGTACCATCGCCATTAATTTCACGTTGATGTAATTCAATTTGATGAAGAATGGCATCGACAAAATCGCGATCTACTGGCTTAGAAGCCACCTCTTTCAGAATATCCAGAATGCCATTTTTAAATGTTTCTGCATGTTCAGCATTTGAACCTTGAACACCACAATAGAAGGTCATTTCAAAGTTACTGTCATCAACCCCCATGAGTGGGCCTGTTGACTGTGCATAACCACAGGTTTCCAAATAGTGACGTAAAGGTGAAGCCGAATTCTCTAATAGAATCCCCTCAACCAAACGCATACCTAGACGGAGTTTGGTATCGCTGGTTTGTGGCAATAACCATGACATTACATGATAAGTTTTATCTTTCAAATCTTCGCTATCAACCGCATAGCTTTCAGTCACTTCGACTGGTGCAGTTAAGCGTTTCTCAGGTTTTGAGTATAAAGTCGTGCCTTGAGAGAACTTATGTAATGCCAAACTTTCAAACTGTTCTTGAAGATCGTACGCGCTTTGATTGCCAAAAGTCATGAATACCGCATTGCTTGGGTGATAATGCGTTTTATAGAAATCAACTAGTTGCTCATAGCTTAAATCTGGAATGTCTTTTGGATCGCCACCAGAGTTGTAGTGATAAGTTGTTTCTGGGAACAAATGATGTGCAAGTTGATGATAAAGCTGATCTGTCGGAGAGCTCATCGCACCTTTCATTTCATTAAAGACAACGCCTTTATACACCGCCTGATCATTTTCAAGCTCAATACGAATCCCTTCCTGAGCAAAGTCTAAAGGGTTCAAATTGGCAGCAAATGCAGCGTCCAAATAAACAGACAGTAAGTTTTGAAAATCTTTTTTGTTTTGTGTCGCAAATGGATAGGCTGTCCAGTCGGCGGCAGTAAAAGCATTCATAAACGTATTGAGTGAACGACGGATCATCAGGAAAAACGGATCACGTACAGGAAATTTCTCAGAACCACACAACGCAGTATGCTCTAAAATATGTGCTGCTCCTTTTGAATCCATTGGCTGGGTTCTAAATGCAACCAGAAACACATTTTCATCATGACTGGTCGCCAAGTGATAGTGAACAGCGCCAGTCACTTTATGCTTATATTCTGAAACTTGAATATCAAGTGCTTCTACATGGTGTTGACGTAATAGCTGAAACGCGGGATGAATAGTTTGAGTAATGCTTTCAGTAACATCTACAGTCATGTGATCTCCAATTTATCTCTATTAAATCATTACGATTGATTATAGAGAGTCTACCGAAGAATACGTATCGATATCCATGTAAATTACTCTATTTTTGTAGAAAAATGCAGCGGCTAATCAGAACACAGTTGATTAAAAAACTTTCCGGAAATTACTGTGCCCCCAATCTACACCTTCATATCCCATACATGGGTAGAAATTCGCCGCATTTTTAGTATCGGTATATAAACACAACTGCTCAAAATAGGTTTGGGCATACTGCTCGATATGCTTTAACAAATATGCCTCCACTGTTTTTTGACGACAATCAGGATGAATATAAAAACGGCGTAGTCTGCCAATTTTTCCAGTTTTATCGAAAGGATCCTGACTAACACCACCTACTGCAATCAGATCCTGATCTTTATATACTGCAAATAAGCCTTCTCCATATTGATCAAAACGATTTTCACCCGTTTCAAAGTCGTACCTAAGTCTTTTTAAAAACTGGAACCCTTCTCGTTCAGACAATTCAATCAGCATATTCAGATCAGTCGGCAGCGTTAAAATTCGTTCTATTCTTAATCTTTGTAAAAAACCCATGTCTTTGTCCTGAATTTCCCGCGTATAAACAGCTGATTTTTTTTCAACAAACTATTGTAATCCTGAGCATTGGTGTAAACTTTGCTTTTTGATTTTTACTGTGATGACAAACATGGCAACTGTTGATCTTTTTGCAATTGGTAATGCACTCATTGACCAGGAATTTAAAGTTTCCAATGAGTTTTTAGTAGAACAAGCTTTGCAAAAAGGTACCATGCAATTAGCTGATGGCGAAACACAGGCAGATTTATATCAAAAATTACAAACTACCCAAAGCTACAAAGGCCAAGCCAGTGGCGGTTCAGCAGCGAATACAAGCGTTGCTTTTAGTGCTCTAGGTGGTACTGCATTTTATGGTTGCCGTGTAGGTAACGATGAACTTGGCTCAATCTATTTAACCGGTTTAAACGAAGCTGGCATTAAAACAGCAACCCAATCAATCAGCGAAGGTGTTACAGGTACCTGCATGGTACTGATTAGTCCAGATTCTGAACGTACCATGCAAACTTATCTCGGTATTACCGCTGAATTGACAGCTGAACAAATTGACTTTGAACCATTAAAAACGGCGAAATGGTTATATATCGAAGGTTATTTATCTACAAGTGATACTGCACGCGTAGCGGTTAAACAGGCACGAGAACTGGCTAAAGCACACGGTGTTAAAATTGCCCTTTCTCTTTCTGACCCTGCAATGGTGCAATATGCTCGCTCAGGTTTAGAAGAACTGCTCGATGATGGCGTTGACTTGCTTTTCTGTAACGAACAGGAAGCACTCATGTTTACCAATACAGAAAATCTTGATGCTGCAATTGAAACACTGAAACTAAAAAACCAGCACATTGTAATCACACAAGGTGCCAAAGGCGCTGTCATCGTAAATGAAGCTCACCAGTTCCATGTGAATGGCCGCGTAGTTGAAGCGGTTGATACCAATGGCGCTGGCGATGCATTTGCTGGCGCATTCTTGTATGCAATTAATGCTGGTTTGAGCTTGGAAGCAGCCGCTCAACTTGCTATTTTAATCTCTAGCGAAGTTGTTGCACAATTCGGCCCACGTTTAAGCGTCGAAAACTATGCAGAACTCTTGGAACAATTTAAAAAAGCTCAACAGGAATGTGCTTAACATGGAAAAGATTTGCATGACTGAAGAAGTCCCTGAGCGTGAGTCTCGTGCATACGATACGATGAAAGGGACAACTATTTTTATTACTCAAAAAGATGGCAGCTTTTATGCCTATCAGAATGTTTGCCCGCATTTGCAGACAGAACTTGAGTTCTTGGAAAATCAGTTTCTTGATCAGGATCGCGAATATATCCAATGTTCTACTCACGGCGCCCTATTTTCTGTTGAAACTGGCGAATGTATTTCAGGCCCATGTCTGGGTGAATTCCTTGAAAAAGTAAATCTGGAAGTTCACTCAGATGGTGGTATCTATATCGATTGATGCTTAAACCATGAATTCTGCAATGACTGAGTTTTTCCTCAACTACTACCTTATGCCATTTCATATGAGCGTAGTCGCTTTGATCGTGCTTAGCATTGCAGAAACCATTGGTATTTTTATCGGCTTACGTCCAAGCCATCTGGTGAAGAAACTGGCCCCAGAATGGTTACTGAACTCGCCTTTAGTAGATGTAAAGTTTTCCAAATATCTGATTTTTGTTTTCTTGCTCATCAACTTTAGTTTTGCGGGCTATTTTCTTGAGCTTTCGTTCTTTGCCTTACAGCATTACTTTATTTCTCCATATTATTTATTTGTTCCTGCTTTGATCATCGACATTTTCTTTACTGTCTTTATGATTCACTGTCTGGATCAGGTAATTAAACCCAAAGTCATTCATACACATACCAATCTGGTTGGTCGTCTAGCAACAATTTCAACGGGAAATGCCCGTCCAGGTTTTTCTGCTCAAGCGCGTGTTCGTGATGAGTTTGGGCAACTATACTATGTACAAGTTGAACCAGAATATGGCGAACTGGAATTACAATCACAAGTCCTGCTGATTAGCCAAAAATCCAATTCACACTATCTTGCAAAAAAGATTTCTCTTTCAAATAACCTGTTTACCCCAGATTAAAACCAATCAAAAACCGCTAAACGCGATCTCCAAGTCCCAAATAAACACAATGTTACAAAAGTACACAATAAAAATAGGTGTTTTATATCTTCCCTTCTGAAGTGATTCGTGATCTATAAATACGGCAAAACACAAAAGTGATGTTCATCACATTTCTACAAATAAACTCTACCTAAATGCTTGGTTTTATCAGCATTTCATTCTAAAAATAATTTTGATATGTAATTAAAATGATAACTCACTGTATATATTATATATTTTATATCCATACTATTTTAGTTGGTTTAATATTTATTTAACTCATTTTAAACCAGAGCTTTTTAATCAGATTTAAAATCATAAATACAACTGTTTTAATCAGATTTAAAAAATAATTCATATTATTTTAGTTGGATAAAACCATTATTTTTAAATTTTAATCAAAAATAAAACCAAGTTACTGTTTTATATAGTTTATTCAAAATTAAATATATTAAAAACCCTAAAGGTTTATTTTCAATGGTTTTTATTTAATAATGTTTTACATCTTTTAAAAATGTGTATGAGGCTAAGTTCTATGAACACAAGTTCTCAAGATCCAAATCGGCGGCTCATCCGAGAAATCACGATTATTCTTATTATTAAAGTTGCTCTTCTCTTGGTGATTAAACACATCTGGTTTGATGCCCCAACGATTCCAAAAGATTTTAACAATGAAGTTGCCGAGCGTATTGCTGGTGACATGTCCAAAACTCAGGAGACACGTTGATGATTTCTGAAAGCGTGGTCGATCTTTCGCGGTTCCAATTTGCAATGACCGCAATGTATCACTTTCTTTTCGTCCCTCTAACTTTAGGTCTGGCTTTTATTCTTGCCATTATGGAAACCACGTATGTGATTTCTGGTAAAGAAATCTATAAGGACATGACCAAATTCTGGGGGAAACTCTTCGGGATTAACTTTGCCCTAGGTGTAACCACTGGTTTAACCATGGAATTCCAGTTTGGTACCAACTGGGCCTATTATTCCCACTATGTAGGCGATATTTTCGGGGCGCCACTTGCCATTGAAGGTTTGATGGCCTTCTTCCTTGAATCAACCTTTATCGGCTTGTTCTTCTTTGGATGGGATCGCCTGTCTAAAGTCCAACATTTAGGCGTAACATGGTTAGTCGCAATTGGCTCGAATATGTCTGCCTTGTGGATTCTGATCGCAAACGGCTGGATGCAAAACCCAGTTGGTGCTGCATTTAACTATGAAACCATGCGTATGGAACTGGTTGATTTCGGTGCATTGATCTTCAACCCTGTTGCTCAGGTGAAATTTGTACATACGGTTTCTGCGGGATATGTCACAGGTGCGATCTTCGTCCTTGCGATCTCAAGCTATTACCTATTAAAGAAACGTGACTTACCGTTTGCGCGTCGTTCATTCGCAATTGCTGCCATCTTCGGTTTAGCTTCAACACTTTCTGTGATTTTGCTTGGTGATGAATCTGGTTATGAACTCGGTGATGTTCAAAAAACCAAACTTGCTGCAATCGAAGCTGAATGGCATACCGAACCTGCACCTGCTGCATTTACCTTATTTGGTCTCCCAAATCAGCAGGAAATGCGTACCGACTATGCGATTAAGATTCCTTATGTGATGGGGATTATTGCAACCCGTTCTACAGACAAAGAAGTGACTGGTTTACGTGACTTGATGAAAGAACATGAAGTGCGTATCCGTAATGGTATGGTGGCCTATAGCGAGTTAGAAAAACTTCGTGCGGGTGACCGTTCTCCAGACTTACTGGCTTCATTTGAGAAAAATCAAAAAGACTTAGGTTATGGCCTACTCTTGAAAAAATATTCTCCAAATGTGGTTGATGCAACTGAAGAACATATTCAGGCGGCAACTAAAGATACCATTCCAAATGTAGCGGCTCTATTCTTCTCGTTCCGTGCGATGGTGGCTTCTGGCTTCCTGATGTTATTGCTATTCCTTCTTGCAACATGGTCAGTGGCAAAACGTAATGCCGAAGATAAACCGTGGTTACTCAAATTTGCTTTGTTTGCTCTCCCTCTCCCATGGATTGCTGCTCAAACAGGTTGGTATGTGGCTGAAGGTGGTCGTCAACCGTGGTCAATTGGTGAAATCTTACCAACACATCTGTCTGCTTCAAGTGTGAGTACAGGCGATGTATGGGGTTCAATCATTGCATTAGCTGCGTTCTATACAGTGCTACTGATTATCGAAATGTACTTAATGATCAAATTTGCGCGTTTAGGTCCAAGCTCGTTACATACTGGTAAATATCACTTCGAAAAACTCGAAGCAAAAGCTGGGGAGGCTCAGTCATGATCGAATATGAACTCCTAAAAATTATCTGGTGGGTATTGGTCGGTGTTCTACTGATTGGCTTTGCCCTCACCGACGGTTTCGATATGGGCTCAATGGCACTGATGCCATTCGTGGGTAAAACCGATTCTGAACGCCGTGCTGCAATCAATACGATTGCACCGCACTGGGATGGTAACCAAGTCTGGTTCATTACCGCAGGTGGTGCTTTATTTGCAGCTTGGCCAATGGTCTATGCGGTTGCCTTCTCTGGAATGTACTGGGCCTTACTACTGGTTTTATTTGCCCTATTCCTGCGACCCGTCGGATTTGACTATCGCTCCAAGTTAGAGAATACCCAATGGCGTACTTCTTGGGACTGGGGTCTATGCATCGGTGGTGCGGTGCCTGCGCTAGTGTTTGGTGTGGCATTCGGAAACTTGTTCCTTGGTGTACCATTCAGCCTAGATGACACATTACGCTCACAATATACAGGTAGCTTCTTTGCACTATTGAATCCGTTTGCATTGATTTGCGGTATCGTCAGCCTATCAATGCTATGCGCACACGGCGGTGCATGGCTCATGCTACGTACGGACGGGAATTTACATAATCGTTCTGCCAAAGCAACACAAATCATGGCAATTGCATTCCTTGTGTGCTTCTTGGCTGCGGGTGCATGGTTATTCTTTGGTAATATCTCGGGTTATAGCTATGCCACTGCTGTAAATACAAATGCGGCACTCAACCCACTTGCTAAAGACGTTGTGACCAATGCCAATCATGGTTGGTTAAATAACTATGCAACTTATCCGATTACCATGGCGGCGCCTATTGTTGCAATTTTAGGTGCGCTACTGGTCATCATTAGTGCAGGCAAACATAAAGCGGCTGCAAGTTTTACAGGTACAAGCTTAATGATTGTCGGTGCAATCTTGACTGCAGGTTTTGCATTGTTCCCATTCTTGTTACCATCAAGCATTGATCCAACATCAAGCTTGACCATGTGGGATGCTGTTTCTAGTCATAAGACCCTCGGGGTAATGACGGTTGCTGCATGTATCTTCGTTCCGCTCATTTTGATCTATACCTCTTGGTCTTATTACAAAATGTGGGGCGTCATCACCAACAAACACATTGAAGAAAATTCACATAGTTTGTACTAATCAGGAGATGTGACATGTGGTATTTTGCATGGATTCTAGGCATTTTGATGGCATGTTTCGCAGGTGTACTCAGTGCACTGTATATCGAACATCATCAAAATTTAGATGAGGAATAATAAAATGGCTGAAGCAATGACAACACCGAAGAATCGTAAAGCTCAAGTGCTTGCAATGACCATTTCGTTTTTGTTGGCATTGCCCCTTGCGGCTATTTTACTGGTACATCCATCGCTGATGCTGGATGCAAACGGACACTATAATCATAGCCTGCTGATGCTGGTGATGATTGGCATTTCTGGTGGCTTTGTGCATGGGGTTGGTTTTGTACCAAGATTCTGGTTATGGAAATGGTTATTTAGCCCTTATATCGCCTGGCCTTTGATGGTTCTTGGATACTTTATCTGGTTAGGCCAATAAGTTATTTTCTTTTTCCTACCATTTAAAAAAGCTGCCAGATCTGGCAGCTTTTTTATTTTCGGCTGACTTATCAAGTCATCAAAACTTAAAGTTCACTGAAGCTGTAAAGTTACGCGCCACACCCCACGTATTTGTAGTATTTGCCTTGTACTCTTTATCAAATAAATTATTCACATTTAAGCCAAGACTGACATCTGGAGTCATTTGATAACGCCCCATCAAATTGACTAACGCATAACTGTCTTGTCGGTTCAATTGGGCAGCTAAGCCCCCAGCTTTTGCGGAAGCAGCATCATAAATTTCACTTTGCCAATTTACTCCACCGCCTAAAGTAATCTTATCCAGCTTATATGTGGTAAATAATTTAAAGGTATTCTTCGGTAAAATAGGATTCAGAATCTCACCATTCTGATTTTTAGCATCCGTATGAGTATAGCCAGCCTGAATATTCCAATCCGGTAAAACTTCACCGGCAAGACTCAATTCATAGCCCTTCACTTTCGCACCATCTACAGCAATATAAGGCTGAAAATCCAACTCTGCTGTTCCGGCACTGGTATCCTGAATTGCGAAGTTATCCTGTTTCATTGAGAAATAGGCAGCACTTGCATTCAAACGCCCTTCATAAAAATCTGCTTTTAGACCCACCTCAAAACTATTGCCTTCTTCTGGATCTAGATAGTTTTCATTTTTATCTTTTCGAGAAGAAGGATTAAAAATTGTGGTATAGCTGCTATAAGCAGATACATTCTCCGTCAGATCAAGAATTAAACCTGCATACGGTGTAAAAACCCCATTCTGTTTTTGTTCATTATCCGTGATTTTACGTTCCCAGTTACTAAAACGTGTACCTAATACCAGTTTTAATGGATCAAGCAATTGTAATTTCGCAGCGGCAAAGGCACCTAATTGCTGCTCATCTACAAGATTACGGCCACTTTGTTTTATATCAGGTCTTTGACTCGCTCCATTCCAACCTGTAATATTTTCAATGACATAATAACGGTTGAAAGTTGGATCATCCGATTGAATCCGATAACCATTTACCCCAAAACTAACATCATGTTCGTGCCCAAATGCCTGAAACTTGCCTGATGTATATAAATCTAGGGAATGTACCTCTGGTGTACTTTCTAAACGCCCACTCGTCACCACCATTTGCCCTGGTTGTAAGGTTAAGGTTTTATTCACACTATATGGCTTATCATAAGTAATGCCCCCAGATCCAGCGACGCCATACTCACGTTTATTGCTTGCCTTGGTAAATGCATAATTCGCAATTGCCTGCCAGTTATCATTAAACTGATGTTCAAGGCCTAGAAAAATATTTAATTTCTCAGTGTCACTAAAGGTAAAGTTTGCCGCAGGATTATCCTTTCTCCCAAAACTTACCTGTTTTTGTCCATCATGCGTTATAAATGGAAAACCGTGCGCCGTCGCCCCATCAATTTTGACTTGTTGTGCTGTAAGAGCCGTAGTAAGCGTTGTTTTATCGCTTAAATCAACATCTAAAGCCCCATAAATCACTGCATTTTGACGATGAAACCGATCCTGTTGATTGCCGCCTTCCTCATAAACAGCGACGGTACGACCACGAATCGAGTTATCCTGATTTAGTCCACCACTTACATCAATTTGACTACGATACCGATCCCAATTACCCGCCTGTACATTAACGGCCCCTTTTAACTCTGCTGTAGGACGTTTTCGTACATAGTTAATGCTGGCACTTGGATTGCCTGATCCACTGGTCAAACCTGTAGCGCCTTTAGTCACCTCGATACGTTCATAAAGTGCTGAATCTTCAAGACCAAACATATCTGCACCACCAAAAGAAGCAGTTGATGTTGGTATTCCATCGCGTTGAACATTGGTGATTGCAAAACCTCGTGAGTAATAAGTGTTATAGCCCGCACCCAATTGTCCGTACTGAACCATGGTGACACCAGCAGTCTGAGCCAAGACATCATTGGTACTATTCAGGTTTTGGTCTTCGATTTGTTGTGCTGTAAATACCGTGACACTCTGAGGTGTTTCTTTCAGAGATAAATCAAGTTTCGTCGCAGATTTTGATTTTTTTACGGTATAGGATGGATCTGCTTGTTCTGCTTTTAAATGAATTGTGGGTAAAACATTATTGCTCTCTTGCTCCATACGAGAATCATTTGCCCATGCGACATTGTGATATTGACCAGCCAAAACAAACATGATCGCAGTATATAAATGATGGTGCTTCATTCTTTCCCCCTGAAAATATTTTTTTACATTCTACATAAATGCAAATGATTATCAATAACAATGATTTCCTTTGTTCCTTTTGGATTTGATTAAGTTTTTGAATATAGGCTTTAATTTTGCTAAAATTTAAACAATAATTATTATCATTACTATTTGCAGATTTCACATATGACTTTAAAACTAATCGGGATCACTGTCACACTTTTATCCTGTATGGGTCTTTATCTCAGCCATCCCAATCAAAATTTCTTAAAAAAACAACTGGGTCGTTATTTTTTTTATACGGCCATAATCGGTTTATTGATTGGTTTAAGCATATTGCTTTATGCGTTGCCTTTACTCGTGGCAATCTTGATCTGGCTTGCAATTGCGACACTAGTCTGGTCATTCGCTCCTCTGCTCATGCTAATGAAAAGGTCAAATTAAAATGGATATGCTGAAACAAAAATTACAACCAGACTGGTGGACAAAAACGTTTGCCGGTTTCTTTCTAGGACTGAGCTTTGCCATGGCAATGGGTGCAATCATCGTTCTACTCAACAAGTCACACTCGGACTCCTCTATTGCACCTCAATTAGGTATGTGGTCGATCCCGTGGTTCTGGCTATTTGCTTTCTTTATTGCCTATTTCATCCCGAAAGGTTGGCAAACGATGCTGATTTTCAGTATTACGAATGTGCTTGCTTATGCCCTGTTGTTCTGGTTACGAGGTTAAAAATGAAAGTTCGCGCAGATATCATTAAAACAGGTAAAAATCTTCATACATGGGTCGGAATCAGCGCAGGTATTCTTCTGTTTATCTGTTTTTTTGCTGGTGGTTTAACCATGTTTCAACATCAATTGAGTCAATGGGCAACACCTCCTCAACAAAAACTAGCGGCCATTCAATCTAACCAATATAACCAGCTCGTTGAACAAGTACAGGCACAATATCCAGAGACAAAGAAAGCCTTTACGCTCAGTTTTAGCTCACCAGAAGGACATAATGCGCCGATTCAATGGGAAGCAGCACATGAGCCAGAAGAAGATCATCATGGAGTTGATATTGCTCAAACCAGTATGTTGGCAACACTCGATGCCAATGGTCAGTTGATTGCTCAACAAGTGCATGTGTCTAAATTAGGCTGGCTGATTGAACAACTTCATGAAACTGCAGGCATTCCAGGCATGATGGGACATCATACTGCTGGCGTTATGGTGATGGGTGTGGTTTCAGTTCTATATTTTCTTGCAATTATGTCTGGTCTGATCGTGTTATTGCCGACATTGATCAAAGATTATTTTGCTGTCCGTCCAGGTAAAAATAAAAAACGTTTTTGGTTAGATACCCATAATGTTATCGGGATCACCAGCTTACCATTTCATATTATTATCAGCGTTACCGTGGTTGTTTTTGCCTTTCATGATATTTTCTACAGTGCACTCAGCCAACTGGTCTCAAAAGACAAACCACTTTTTGAACGACCGCCTGCGGTAAAAATTGTTGATCCAGCACCACAGCTCGATGTAGAAAAGATTTTCCAGAATATACAGAAAGCTGCACCTGATTATCGCATTGATGGTATCCGTTTCAACCAGCTGGATCATCCTGAACGGGCCTCTGCGTTCGTTGCACTGTATCATCCAGACCGGATGCTACGGGGTGATACTTTTGATTATATGAATTTTAATCCTTATCAAGATTCACCTTATCCAACCAAAACCCTATCAACAGAAGAAAGCTCGGCTGCATCACTGATCCGTTCTATGTTCGCACTACATTTTGGAAATTATGGTGGTGATTCCATTCGTTGGATTTATCTCATCTTTGGTTTAGGTGGTGCTTATTTATTTTATTCTGGCAATATCCTTTGGATTGAAACCCGTTTACGGAAACAGAAAAATCCTAATCTGCCAGCTCCACAACAACGTAAGGATGTGATGTTTATTGCTAATCTTACGATCGGCGCATGTCTAGGCTGTATGCTGGCAATATTTGTGAGCATGCTGGTTGGACGCTGGGCCTACGTCATACCAATGCAATTACAAAGTCATAACCATGTATTCATGTACAGCTACTATTTTGTGTTTATTGCTTGTGTTTTATACAGCTTTCTAATTGGAGCAGCCAAAGCATTACCTCAGCTCTTCTTTGCAATTGCGGTGATTTTATTGCTTATTCCAACTACTTCTGTTCTCGCTTACCTATTTCCTATTCAAGGGTTATGGCATTCAACAGGATATTTAATCTGGATAGATATTGTTGCAATATTCTTCTCTTTAGTGTTTTTACGCTTTTATCAACAAGCAAGAGATCGAGCACTAAGCGCACCCGTAGGTTCAATCTGGTCCAATCAAAAACAGGATCATTCAGTTCTTACAGAAAATCAGGTCTAACTTATTCGTAGATCCAGAGATAAAACAGTCTAATTATTTTTAAAAGCGTAAAAAAGCCGATGATATCATCGGCCTTTTTATTGATATGAAATTTAGTTGCTTTGTCCAGCTAACCATGCCATGAATTTTTGACGTTCAGCTTTCGATGCTTTTTGCCATAATTCTGCCATTTGCTGATCGGTTGTCTTGATTGCACCTACTTGGGCTGATGTAGTTACAGCAACGGGCGCAGTTGCAACAACCGCTGCTTGTGTAGCAGTGCCTGAGTAAACAGGTGCTGGCTGATTGGCAACATTGTTTTTATTCTTTTGGGTTAAATCCAGAGTGCGGCTTAAAAAATTATTGCCTGAGAACCAAGGTTGTGCTTCATTGTTCGCACCTGTTTGTTGAACGACAAGCTTTTTATTTTGATCATATAAAGCAACTGTAGGCTGATCAGCATATTTCTTTGCGGCTTCAAAATCTTTAGGTGCGTTGATCAAACCTAAAGTATAAGTTTGATTATCTTGAAGGTTCGGTGCCTGAATCGTGATTACACCTGACTTAAGGATGTCATGCTCACCATTCAAATGCTCAAAATATTCGCGATAACGAACATTAACCACTAAATTACCCGGATCGACCTGATAGTTATTCTTTTTTGAAGTAATTAATCCATTATTCACTTCTTGACCATTTACAGCAAGAATCACGATTTCTTCAGGTGCAGTGATTGTAACTGCTGAAAACACTGAACTACTTAATAATAACCCGAAAGCAGCAACACCAACTCTTAAAGACATTAGACTCTTCTCGTTATAAACAATTTATGAAACCGTATGCACTATGCAATGCGATTATGACGATTTTATGACAAAAGTTAAAACTGCCTATTGCAACAACTTAGCTTTGTTAAGATAAGTACAGCTTAAAACCAGCAAAAGAAAAAAGCTTTATCTAAAACTTAGTGTTAAAAGGCAAAGATTTCAACATTCTTTGATATCTACAAACCCTTAACACAACCCTATTATTATTTAATTTTTGATTTTTACTGCGTTTTTAATAATTTAGATTGCAATTCAAGATTTTCTCTAAAAAGGTTTTTCTGTAACTTTTCGCGATTGGTACCCTCCAACAATTCCTTAAACACTTTTACATCATATGGTCTAACGGACTTGGTAAAAATAATGATTACACCAATCTTGCAATTTAGGGTATAAAAAATGCCAGACAATACTTCGTTAGGTGTTAATTTGGACTCACAAAGTAAAATAGAAATATAAGTGCCGCCAGCATAAGACTAGCAATAACCAGATAAAAATCTACCGTATTAAAGCTTTTCAAAAACTTAAAAATATTCATAATTATCAACCTCTTCTCGTTAAAATTTTTATATCAGATTAAGTGTAATAATTCGTAATCGGATTGTAATTATCGTGTTTAAATTATTACCATATTGTAAACATTGAAACATCTTGTCTCTTCCGCAAGAACATATAAGCAGTAAAAAACCACCCGAAAGTGGCTTTGCTTAACAATGATTAATACTTAATTTGGATTAATGAAATAAAAATATAAAATAAGTATGACAAGTACGATGCTTGCAACGATTAGATAAGCCCCAATTGTGTTAAAGCTTTTTAAAAACTTGATAATATTCATAATTTTCAACCCCTTGAAAAGTAAAATAAAGCACCCCAAAAACAGTACCTTACTCTATTATTTTACCAAATGGTCAAAAATACTCAATTCAAATCTACAGTACTGAGTTTGTTTTTTATAGATAATTTAAATGGATAAGCTCCCATGCATAGAGAGTATCTACTCTGGGGGGAAAACTTAACTATAGGTCGCATCGCCATTCAGCTTTTAATCGCCGATGAATAATTTGAATAACCTGTCCTATGCAAATAGCTAAAGAATGTAAGTCAGATGTCATTATTACGGAAGCTTTGGGTGGAAAAGAAATCTGTCCACCCAATTTCATTAGAAATCAGTCGCCTTAATCTCCAATCGGAATTGATAATTTAAGTTGATTACTTCTATGCTCTAAAGGTAATGGACTATGTTTCATAATTTTTTGTTGATAGTCTTGGTTTGAAATCATACCTCTATTTCGAGCCTTCTGTAATGAATTGAATTGCTGCTCTTGCCCATGCGCATCTAAAGCACCCAAATGTCGATGCTCAAGATAATACTGCGCTCTGTCATGAGGACTCATATTAGAAGTAATTGATTGAATTTCATTCAAGCTTTCTAAATCTTGAGTCCGTTGACTTAGACGCTCTTGCTCTTGCTGCTTCAATGACTCAAAGAAATCAACTTGTTCACTACTCTCGATTTGATATTGAGGTTCGTCATTTTGCAAAATCAATATAGATTGAGGTTTATTAAATAAGTCATCTGCACTATAAACTGAACCAGAAATCACCGTACTTATAAGAAGAATTAATATTTTTTTCACCAAGCCACCCAATAAACAAACAAATAAAGACAAGTGTATATTTTACACTTTTCACATAATTATTTCAAATTAAGCATTATAAAACAAAAACTTATAATTAAACCAACAAATCATAACTGCCTCTTAAAGTTACTGATAGTCACAGACCTAATTGGCTTAAAAACATACAAATGGCTTTCCGCGAAATATAAGACAAGCTTCCCAAAGCGATTGAAATAACTGCTTTTAAATATTTTTTAATAATTTAATTAACATGAAGTCATCATTTCTAGATGGATAAAACAAATGCGCCACAAACCGAAACCCTCTACTTTTTTGTTTTCATGGATATTGAGAAATCAAATGTAGGAGAACTTCGGTATGAACAACCTAAACAATGAATATCAAGAATTAAATCAATTGCTTAAAGGCATTAAATTTGCCATGGTTACTTTCATTTCTGAAAAAGGCCACTTACACTCTGTACCAATGACCACCCAAGATACTGATTTTAATGGAATCGTATGGTTTTTAGGTTCTAAAAGTTCTGAACTTGTGAAAAGTATTCCGCTAAATAACCAAGTCAATTTGGGATATAGCAATATATCGAATAATGATTATGTTTCGATTAATGGTATCGCTGAGTGTGTCGTCGATCCTGCGATTCTTGATCAGATCTGGTCTCCTGCTTATGAAGCATTCTTTGAACATGGTAAATCTGACCCAGATATTCAACTACTCCGTGTGATCTGCAACGGCGCTCAATACTGGAAAGGTTCAGGTAAAGTAGCAACCCTATTCAAACTTGCTAAAGCTTCTATTACAGGAGAATCTGAGGAGCTTGGCACGACGAAAAACATCTCCCTGTAAATTTAGTGAGCTTTCTTACAAGACGGCACCTGATTTGTCTTCTCTCAATGAAATGCTCCTCTAACAACGTATAAGTTTAAAAGAGAAATTTTTACTCCAATAAAAAGAGCACATAAAGTGCTCTTTTTTTGATGCCCGATCTAAACTTAGTTGAAAGTTTTGAAACGTGCTGCATCATCCATATATGTTTTGTCGCCAGCAGCAGCTTCGATAGAACCAAATACAAGCTGAGCACGTAATTTCCAATTTGCAGGAATATCAAAAGTTTCTGCAACTTCTGCATCAATAATTGGGTTGTAATGCTGTAATGATGCACCAACACCAATTTCAGATAAGGCAGTCCAAGTTGCAAATTGAGCAATTGCACTTGAATGTTCAGACCATACTGGGAAGTTATCTGCATATAGCGCGAATTGCTCTTGTAGGCCTTTTACAACATCTTGATCTTCATAAAATAACGCTGTACCAAAACCTGCTGCAAAGCTATCAATTTTCGCGCTTGTATTAGCGAAAGCTTCGGCTGGAACCATTTTACGTAAAGTTTCACGTACGATTTCCCAGAATTTTGCATGTGATTCACCATATAAAGTCACAACACGTGAAGTTTGTGAGTTGAATGATGATGGGCTTTGTTTTACAGCTTCACGGATCGTTTCTTCAATTGTTGCTTGGTCTACTGTAAGGTTTTTACCAATCGCATAAATTGTACGGCGTGATTTAATACTATTTAAGAAGTTGCTCATGTTGTTATTCCTACTTTGTGCCCTGAGGCGTTATCTTGGATTGAATGTAGTGTATAACGAGGTATTTTTCAGGAATAGACCAAAAAACATAACAGATCGTTCTTTTTTTGAAACAATGCTAATTCATATACGATTCAGGTTCAGATGTACTTGGATTTAATGGATTCACTTCTAACTCTTGCCCCTAGCAAATCTTATTATTTTGCTCTGTTCCACTCTATCTCTTTTAGTAGAATGATTCGTAATCACGCAATGATATTGCCAGCTATATCTTGTTTTTAAAAAGAAAAAAAGCCGAGAACTCGGCTTTTATTTCATCTTGGAAGCTAATTTATTTGTCTGTTTCAAATAACGCAGCAACGAAAGATTTAGCCGAGAATGGACGTAAATCATCGATTTTCTCACCAACACCAATATAGCGAATCGGCACATGGGTACGACTTGCAATATTGAACAATACGCCGCCTTTTGCAGTACCATCCAGTTTGGTAATGGTAATACCTGTTAG
Source organism: Acinetobacter sp. NRRL B-65365 (assembly GCF_001605865.1). Lineage (NCBI taxonomy): Bacteria > Pseudomonadati > Pseudomonadota > Gammaproteobacteria > Moraxellales > Moraxellaceae > Acinetobacter > Acinetobacter sp. NRRL B-65365. The sequence goes on from NZ_LRPD01000027.1 coordinate 26,006, forward strand.
GCCAACAGCCTCATCAAAAAGCTGAACCTGATTAATCGCATTTTGACCTGTACCAGCATCTACAATTAGCATGATTTCATGTGGAGCAGTTGCATCAATTTTCTGCATCACACGTTTCACTTTTTTCAACTCTTCCATCAAGTTGGCTTTGTTTTGCAAACGACCAGCGGTATCTGCAATCAATACATCAATGCCTTTGGCACGCGCACTTTCAAATGCATCAAAAATCACAGAAGCACTATCAGCACCATGACCTTGAGCCACAACAGGAATGTCATTGCGCTCACCCCAGATTTGCAATTGTTCAGTTGCTGCTGCACGGAATGTATCGCCCGCAGCCAACATTACTTTCTTGCCTTCACCTTGTAAACGCTTCGCCAATTTACCAATGGTTGTGGTTTTTCCTACACCATTTACACCTACCATCAAAATCACATACGGTGATTTGTTCGGATCAATATGCAGTGGTTTAACACGTGGGGCAAGCAAAGCAACCAATTCTTCCTGAAGTGCCTTGTATAAAGCATGCGAATAAATCAAATCACCACGAGCAGTACGTTCAGTCAAATTGGCAATAATAGTTTTGGTCGCATCAACACCAATATCTGCAACTAAAAGTTGTTCTTCAACTTCTTCCAGTAATTCGTCATCAATTTCTTTACCACCAATCAGAATATTGACCATACCATCCGTAAAACTACGACGGGTTTTCGTCAAACCATCTTTCATACGACCAAAGAAGCCTGTTGATTTGGCTTCTTCTTCAACAGCTGCCGATGCTGGTTGCTCAACGACTGGTGCTGCTACAGGGGTTTCAACTGTTTGCTCTACAGCTGGCTCTATAATGGGAACATCGACAGCAGGTAAACTTGGTAATGTCACATCGTCATCACCGATGTCAGCATTTATCAAGAATTTATTTTGCATATTCGATTGCTGTTGCATGTCGATTCCTTGAGAGTAAAGCAGCTTTTAAAATGGGGCCAGTCTAGCATAAATTGCTATCGTTTTCCCGAATGGGACAATTCATTCATTTATAATGGAAAGGAGTCGATTAAAACTCACTCATCTTCTTTCGCCATCGCTGGATATTGTCTAATCCGGCTTGATTCAAATTGATAAGCATTTAATAACTTTAAATAATCTAGACGGCGAATTGGCATCTGTTCTAAAACATCATGCGCCATATGTTGGGTTCTGGGATGGCTGGCCTGATGAGCAAACTGCACCACTTGCTGATATTGCACTGCATTGATTGGACGTAGTAATGCGTTATACGCAAGTATAAAAATGGACAAAATAATAATACCGACCAAAATATTATAAAATTGGTCCAGTTTGAATCCTAATCTGGATTGCATCACTTTATGTTTAGAAAGTATAGACAACATAACCTACCTCGAATTAGAGGTAGTGTATGTCTCTGATTCGCTTAGGACAAGTACAACGTTCAATAAGTCACAATTCCACAACTTATTGAACGTGCAAACAACTTTAGCTGTGATTAACTGACTAGCGAACGAACAAAAGCAAAGTACAGAATGAATGCAATGATGACGAGAACAATGAAAATTGCAAACATCCCCACCCCACTTTCTGCATCAGCAGGATGTAAATCATCGTCATCGGCAATATTCTTCAGCTCGCCATCATAAATTTTATAAAAACGGTCTTTTTGTTCAGGACTTAAATGGCTGGCAAAGTCATAAACACGCTTACGCTGAGCAAGACAATAATCACCTAGATGAATTTCCTGATGAAAGATCGCTTCATCAAGTAATTTACGATGATGATGAGCAAGCGCAATGATTTGGCTTTCTAATGGAGGAACATCAACGTTCACACCATCAATTACATTTGACATGTTATTCTCCTTTTCTCTTATTCTCACTTTGATTCTACTTAAAATTATTTGTGGTAAATGTTTAATCGTGTAAGCTTTTATTTACGCAAAATTGCTGAATATATTTGACAATTCCATCAATTTGTCATATTACTTTAATAATTCTAAGTTAAAGTAGCTTAAATTCAAAGTAGAGTAACTTTGGATAGAATTTGCGGTAATCATAATTAAAATAAGGAGTTATTATATGATTCAACATTTTACACACCATGAACTAGAGCATCTATATGCAAATGCGGTCAATACAATTCAATCGCAAAAAAACTTCCAAGATGCAGTAAAAGAGCTTGAGGAAGTCGCTAAAGCAGGTCACGGTAAAGCGGCACTATTTTTAGCAGAATTGTATTATCAAGGCTTCCGAGTAGAACGTGATTCCTTGAAAGCTCAGTATTGGCAGAAGATGGCAACCCTTCAAGCTTAAAGAAACGTCCTTGCGCTATATCAAAGCTTTCATCGCTTTGATTTGCTCAGGTGGCGTTTTTTTAATGCCTGTTAAACTATAATTAGTAAGATGATCTGCTCTTTTTCACTCGTACTGCATTAAAACATTGCCCTATCTTGATCGAATTTCCCGACCGATAAAAACACAATAACTCTATTTTATCCAAAGCTTTAGCTTACAAAATTAAAGAACTAATCACTCAATTTTCTAAGTAACTACAATATTTGCTTACGATTTTAGTCAATTGTTAAACATAAATGACATCTAGATTTCTTATAATGAACCATAAGTTTAAGAATATTAGTTCAATAAAATGTATCGCTTTAACCATTTTCAGCCGGTTTCACGAGAGTTGATGATTAAAATTTCAATTCTAAAAACAATGATGTACTGTGGTGCACTTTGGGGTCTTTACCACGAAGGTTGGGCAATCAAATCGGATCAGGACGGTCATGTCTTCCCTTTCTGGCTCAATGGTGTACAAGCCCATCGTTATGCCAAAGCCAACTGGAAACACTACACGCCAAGGAAAATCACTCCTAAGGATTTTCATGAGTCATTGCTTCCCACTTTAACCCGCTTGCAGGTTGAGCCAGCATTATTCAACTCATCACACCGCAAATTTAAGCTCTCAACACAGCAAATGCAGCATTTCTTTTTTATGCCCCGTGAAGCAGTTATACCTGCTTAAAACATGATTTAGCGCCAGTGATGACTTTTTGAGCATTTATGAGAAAAAGTTATCATTGGAGTGAAATTAGCACTTTGCAATTAAAAAAAATACCGTTAAGTTAAATGAAAATGACAATACAACACAGGTGGATAAACAATGACAATCGTTGCTCAAGTCATCAAGAATAAAGCAGTACAATCAATTTTTACAATTTCACCAAATGCGACTGTACTTGAAGCAATTAAGATCATGGCCGATAAAGGTGTCGGTGCTCTGGTTGTTGCTGAAGATGAAAAAGTTGTTGGAATTTTCTCTGAACGTGACTACACGCGTAAAATTGCCTTAATGGAACGTTCATCAAATAACACGCCTGTTGCAGATATTATGACCTCGAAAGTCATTTCGGTCAGTCTTAATCATACGGTAGAAGAATGTCTTAACCTCATGACCGATCGCCATTTACGTCATCTTCCAGTACTGGATCAAGAAAAGTTAGTGGGCTTTATTTCAATTGGAGATCTGGTAAAAGCAGCGATGGATGATCAGCGCATTCTGATTGAGCAGCTTCAACAATATATTTCTGGTTAATTTTAATCAAAAACAAAAAAGGGCAAATGAATTGCCCTTTTTTATTACTTATTACAGATTAAGCGTTTAGAAAATTTTGAATGGCTGGAACAAGACGTTGCAATAATTCATCGGCTTGCGCTTGCGTCATATTCAAAGGCGGTAGTAAACGAACAACTGAACCAGCCGTCACGTTCACAATCAACTTATATTCATCACGCGCAATTGCAACCAGCTCAGCACAATCTTTTGGCAATTGAATACCAATCATCATCCCGAAACCACGCACCTGTACATGATGATCCGCCAACTGTGCTCTTAACTGATCAACAATATAAGCACCCACTGTTGCAGCATTTTCAACAGCATTTTCCTTTTCCAATGTATCAAGCACGGTATATACCACACGTGAACCCAGCACTGTACCACCATAGGTTGAACCATGGCTTCCTGCGCCAAGTAGGCCTACCGCCTTACCTTGTGTCATCACCGCACCCACAGGAAAACCATTCCCCAAACCTTTTGCTGTGGTCATGACATCAGGAATAATATTGGTATGCTGATAAGCAAAATATTTGCCTGTACGACCATTACCTGTCTGGATCTCATCTAGCATCATCAGCCAGTTATGCTGATTACATAAAGCACGCACATCTTCCAGATAGCTAAAGCCTTGAGGTGCAGTATTCACCCCACCTTCACCTTGAATTGGCTCAATCAGGATGGCAACGATATCTGGATGAGTAATAGCTGCTTCTTGAATCGCCTCAACGTCCCCAAACGGAACACGAACAAAGCCCTCTACCAAGGGTGCGAAACCTTCCTGTACTTTCTTATTGCCTGTTGCGGATAAGGTTGCAAGTGTACGGCCATGGAAAGATTGCTCTGCCACTAAAATTTTAGGATTGGCAATGCCTTGTTGTGAGCCAAATTTACGCGCAATTTTAATTGCACCTTCATTAGATTCTGCTCCACTATTTGAGAAGAAGATTTCTTCCATTCCAGAAACTTCAGCGAGTTTCTGAGCAGCGGCAGTTTGCCAAGGAATTTCAAATAAATTACTGGTATGTACTAAAGTTGCAGCCTGTTCAGCAATTGCTTCAGCAATGACAGGGTGTGCGTGCCCTAATCCACATACTGCAATACCTGTTAATGCATCTAAATACTCAGTGCCATCTGCTGTATATAAATACGCCCCTCGCCCTCGTACAAAGCTGATCGCCTGGCGACCATAAGTAGCCATAAGATGTGTGGGTTGATCAGGTTGCACAGGAGCAAGAGTGATATTAGTCATAACAAACTCAATCTATCGGTAGTTGTGGTGAAAAAAGTTATATAAGCAAAAACTTGCATAGATTGAAAGCTTAAAGTCACATTTATACAAGAAAAATCTTTTGCAATCCTCCGTCACGCCATTTTTTAGGTATAATGCAGGGAGATTAGTAGAGGATCTATCTATGACGGAACAAGCGCGTGATACAGTAGCGTTAATTCGTGATCAAATTGCGAAACACCCTGTTTTACTTTACATGAAAGGCACTCCACAATTCCCGCAATGTGGTTTTTCTGCTCGTGCAGTAGAAGCACTTAGCCAAATTGGTCGTCCATTTGCGTATGTAAATATCTTAGAAAATCAAGATATTCGTGCAACTTTACCGCAAATTGCAAACTGGCCTACTTTCCCACAACTTTGGGTAAATGGCGAGCTTATTGGTGGTAGTGATATTATGCTTGAAATGTTCCAGAATGGTGAATTAAAGCCATTGGTTGAACAGTACAGCCCTGCTCCAGAAGCATAAGTCGTAAAGCAAAAAGCCAATCAAATGATTGGCTTTTTTATTGGTTGGTCATTAGTTTTGGCTAAAGCCTACATAGCGAAATAAGCCTTCTACCCCTAAATCAGCTTTATAAATTTGCATTTCAGGATAATTAGCCTGACTCACCGTTGCAAAAATATTCATATTTGGATCTTCATGAATTTCATCAACCGATTGTGACAAAACCTCATCAAAACGATCTGCGATAAATTCAAAACCTAAATCCATTGCCATAAACAAGGTATGTTCACAAGGTTGAATATATTGTTCCTGATCCCAGTCTAAAACTGCATGCTGGCAATACGGGCAGGCAATATTTTGGGTGGCATCGGCAATGTTAATCAGTTGGTATGACATAATAATAAAGCATCAAAAGTTTCATGCAGTTTAAAAGAATATGATGCCTGAATCTATCTTCAATACTTTTGAATGGGAGGATTTCAATCATGGCAACACTTGAACGGGCGATTTCACTTGCAGCAGAACGGCATGCAGGCCAAGTGGATAAAGCCAATGCGCCCTATATTCTGCATCCACTAAGAGTCATGTTGAACGTGCCAGATATTGAGCACAAAATCGTTGCTGTTTTACATGATATTTTAGAAGACACCGCAACCACGATTGATGAACTCTATAGCTTAGGTTTTCAGACACATTTGATCGACGCAATTATTGCCCTTACCAAGCAGGAGGGCGAATCCCGAATACAAGCGGCCCAACGGACTGTACAGATTCCCATTGCACGTGTTGTTAAATTAGCTGATATCACAGACAATATGGACTTGTCGCGGATTCAGACTCCGACAGTGAAAGATTTTGAACGATTGAAAGAATATCAACAGGTTCGAGATATATTATTATCCCAAAATGTTTAATAATTGCATTTATAATGATTTAACCTGAACACAATAAGCTGGAGTTTATAGCGTAATGCTAACGGATTTAGATGATTTTTATTGCTTTGCGCTTGTGGTTGAGCATGGTGGTTTTAGTGCAGCTGAACGTGCGACTGACATTCCAAAATCAAAATTAAGCCGTCGGGTATATAACCTCGAAGAACAACTTGGCGTACGTCTGATTCAGCGTAGTTCGCGTCATTTCGCAGTGACTGATATTGGGATGGATGTCTATCGCCACGCGCAAGTCATGATGAATGCAGCGCAAGCAGCACATGATGTGGTGAATCATTTAAGTAGTCAGCCACGTGGTGTGATTAAAGTCAGTGTGCCTGTCGATATTGCCCAGAACCAAATGGCAAAAATCCTGCCTGCTTTCTTGAAAAAGTATCCTGAAGTACGTGTTCAGATGTTGGTAAGCAACCGTCGAGTCGATGTCATTAATGAAGGAATTGATCTGGCTTTACGAGTGCGTTCTAAATTAGATGATGATCCGAATCTGGTACTACGACAGTTTGAAGCGATTGAACAACGTCTTTTTGCCAGTCAAGCCTATTTAAATGAGTTTGGTAATCTGACAACGCCAGAACAGCTCGCCGAACATCGAATTATCAGCATGGCCGAAGATCATCTTGACCAGCAATTCTTGTTAACTGGCCCAGATCATCAGCAGAAAAAGATTAAGGTAAATCCTGTCATTATGGGATCGAATCTTTTAATGTTGGCAGAGCTGGCAACACAAAACTGCGGGATCGCCTTGTTACCGGACAGCATTGCACAAGACTTTGTTAAGACTGGACAACTGGTGACTGTACTACCTGAATGGACAGCGCCACATGGTGTTTTCCATGCAGTCTATCCATCTCGTCGCGGCTTGTTACCTGCCGTACGTGTATTTATTGATTATCTGGTTGAGCAATTAACACAGTGCTCAACAAAGAAAAGGCCCGATTAATCATCGAGCCTTTTGCTGTATCGCAATACAATTAAACTGCTGGATAATGCCCTGTACCTTCTGGCCAAGGGGTAAGTAATTCAAAACCATCATCAGTCACCGCAACCATATGTTCCCATTGTGCAGAAAGTGACTTATCTTTGGTGACCACAGTCCAGCCATCATTTAACTCTTTCACATGTGGCTTGCCTGCATTGACCATCGGTTCAATAGTAAAGACCATGCCTTTTTTCAAGACCATACCTTGGCCTTTTTGTCCGTAATGCAAAATATTCGGCTGTTCATGATAGATACGGCCGATGCCATGACCACAATATTCACGAACAATACTATATCCTGCATTTTGGGCAACTGTCTGGATCGCATGACCAATATCACCTAATGTTGCACCAGGTTTGACGGTATGAATACCAGCTAACATCGCTTCGTAGGTTGTTTCAACCAGTTTCTTGGCTTCAGGACTCGGCTCACCGACAAAATACATGCGGCTGGTATCGCCAAAATAGCCATCTTTAATCACGGCCACATCGATATTCAAGATATCGCCTTCTTGCAAAATCTTTTTGGCAGAAGGAATGGCATGACACACTTCTTCATTGACAGAAATACAGGTTGTCTTGGTAAAACCGTGATAGCCAACATTGGCTGGAATCACCTGCAAGGTATTCACGATATAATCATTGCAGATATCATCTAAATATTCAGTTGAAACGCCAGGCTTAACATAAGCACCAATCATTTCTAACACTTGTGCCGCCAAACGACCTGAGATTCTTAATTTCTCAAGATCTTGTTCAGTTTTAATGGTCACAGTAGAAGCTCTCATTCGAGATTTTCCTTATTCATCTATCAGATTAATTTCACATGCAAGCAAAAATATTAGGGCTGCATAAAGTATTTCAATAGTTGTACGCCCTTGCATGCAAATCTTCAATCTTTTTAAGACTAAAAGACCATTTTTATTTTACATTTAATTTCGATTAAGCTAATTGAGAAAAGACATCAGCACTTTTTATTTTCGGAGTTTTAAAAACCTTTTCAATGCATTAGCTTTACCACATCTAATTATATGATTTTAATAATTTCTTTTTAGTCAAAAAACAAACAATTTTCACATAAATTAGTTTCAAATGAACGCTTTTTTATTCTAAAATTTGCACTTTTATTTTATGCCTCCCTCTTTATGAATCAACTTCGTACAGGAGATATCATTGCTTTAGGTTTTATGACCTTTGCGTTATTTATTGGCGCAGGCAATATTATCTTTCCTCCTATTGTTGCTCAGCAGGCTGGTGAACATGTTTGGCTTGCCGCTTTCGGTTTCTTAATCACCGCAGTTGGTTTACCTGTTATTACGATCATGGCTTTATCTCGTATGAAAGGCTCGATCGAAATCATTAGTTCTCCACTTGGCCGTTTCTTTAGCCTACTGCTCACCATTGCTTGCTACTTAACTGTAGGGCCGCTATTCGCAACTCCGCGTACAGCAACCGTTTCTTATGAAATTGGCTTTGCTCCTTATTTTGGTACCTCAGGTAGTAGTCTCTTTATCTATAGTATTGTTTATTTTGCTTTTGTTACTGCGGTTTCGTTGTACCCAAACAAATTGCTCGACACTGTAGGTCATGTACTTGCACCTTTAAAAATTATTGCACTGGCAATTTTAGGTATTGCAGCTTTTGCTATTCCAACAGGTCTTATCTCGCCTGCGGTGAATAACTATGTAAGCAGTCCGGTTTCTGAAGGTTTCGTCAGTGGTTACCTCACCATGGATACCTTGGGTGCTTTGGTATTCGGTATTGTGATTATTCAAGCGATTCAATCTCGTGGCGTTACAGATACCAAACTCATTACCAAATACGCGATTATCGCAAGCTTAATTGCTGGTGTTGGACTTACCCTTGTCTATGTCAGCTTATTTAAACTTGGTTTAGGTAGTCACGAAGTTGCACCTGATGCAGCCAATGGTGCGATTATCCTCCATGCTTATGTACAGCATGCATTTGGTGATTATGGTTCTTACTTCCTCACCTGTCTGATTTTCCTTGCGTGTATGGTCACTGCGATTGGACTGACCTGTGCTTGTGCAGAATATTTCAATGAATTAACAGGTTTATCTTATAAATTACTTGTTTTCATTCTTACTGGCTTCTCGTTATTAATTTCCAATCTGGGTTTAACCAAGCTAATTGCATTCTCTGTACCTGTACTCAGTGCAATTTATCCGCCAGCAATTGTTGTGATCATGCTCAGCTTTTTCTGGAAACGCTGGAATAATCCTTCGATCGTCGTAGGTTCAGTAACAGCCGTAGCTTTCCTTTTTGGTATTGTTGAAGCGATTAAAGCCGCAGGTTTTACAGCACAACTCCCAACCTTTATTCAACATTTACCTTTAAATGAACAGAACCTTGCATGGTTACTCCCATCATTGGCTGTTCTGGTGATTGCGATTGTAGTTGACCGAGCTTTAGCTCAGAAGAAGTAAAATGATTTGTCGTTAAAGTGATGTTTTACCCAAACATGATTTTAGCTATGCAGAAAATGTCCTTTTATCCAACGTTCATTTTTTGTTTACGACAAATCTTTCTTTTTTATCCGTTAAAAACCGCGTAAAATCACACTGTTTTCTATTCTTTTGTGATAGCCGATATTTCTAAAAGGATTGCTATAAACCACTTTATATAGCTGTCATAAATATTTCATAATGTAAAAATATCGACCAATATTTAACTAAAAAATACTATAAATTAATATAAAAAATACTATAAAGTTATATAAATCAGTACATTCCAAAATTTATTTTCAAAATACCCCTTTTTGCTATTGAAATGCTCAGAAAATAGCAGTACAACTTAAAAAACAATTCAGACAAAAACGCATGGTTTTGTCGTCACAACAAGGAGGGATGGAGATGTTATCAATACATTTCAACAAGCAAGTCTTCATTAACGCTCTGAAGGCGAATGATACAATAGTATATGCAACGACAACGCTGGCCTTAATGGTAACGTTGCTGTTTCAAGGCACAATTAAAGGTAATTTAAAACCCGAATATTTTGCATATGCATTGATTGTCTCTGTTGCCTTTTGTATGTGGGCGATCGTCGATCGAAAGTTTCGACAGTTAAGCGCAGCACGCCAAAAAAATTCTCTAGGGAGAATGGATGAGTAATCATCCATTTTTTTTAATTTAAAAACTGAGCAATTGTCCCGAATAACAACACTGTGGTAGCGCCTAACTCGACAATAATTAAACTGAGCATCATTAATGTCATACACCATGCAGGTAAATTTAATCGCCCTACTTTATGCGGTTGTTTAAATTGATTGGTCGTATCTTTTAATAAGCCATGCAATATATACATCAAGATCGACATCGCAAAAAAGAATAAATTAGCAATCACACAGAATAAAACGATCTCATCCGATAAAACCGTAAAATAGCTTAATACAGCTAAAATCAGACTTGCTGGCGCATAAAGCAGACTACTCCGATGTGCAATATCGACATAATAATGCGCTCTCGCCAGCTCAGATTGTCTGATTTGATAATATTTCCAAACACCTGTAAGCATCCCCACCCATAGAAAAATCCCACTAAATACAATTGCAAATTGTGTTGCTGTATTTAAAACATACATCTTATTTCCCTATATCCTAATTTCTTATAGGCGCCTATATTACATAAAATTTGACTTTTAAGTCATTTTTTAATCAGGTTTCTTTTTGGAACTTATGTAAAGTATAAAGATAAATACATAAGAGTGTTTTCTCCATGAATAGCGTTGAATCTTTTTGGATCAGTTGTAAAGATGGCTATCAACTTGCTGCCCAGTTCTACCCAATAGAACATTCTGATAAGCCCTATCCAGTTTTGATCTGCCCGGCAACAGGAATTACCAAAAACTTTTATCATGCATTCGCTGAATGGCTGAACCAACAAGGTTATCAAGTACTGAGTTTTGATTTCCGAGGAATTGGAGAATCACTACATGGTCCACTAAAAGACTCCACAGCAAGTATTAATGACTGGGGAATTTATGATATTCCTGCTGCGATAGAAGCATTGTTGAATCGTACCCAAGCAGAGAAAATCATTATCGTAGGTCATAGTGCTGGAGGGCAATTACTTGGTATTGCATCAAATTATCACAAGGTTGCAAAAGTATTAGCTATTGCTGGCTCAACGGGCCACGTAAAAGGACTCAAAGGTAAAACCAAAGTTCTAGCACCGCTCATGTTCAATGTCATTTTTCCTGTTTCTAGCTTTTTTAAAGGTTATGGCGCGACCCAATTCATCGGAATGGGTGAAAATCTGCCAAAGAATGTTGCACGACAATGGGCAGAGTTTTGTAGTAAACCTGGTTATGTAATGAATGCCATAGGAAAAAGTATCTTTGAAGATTATCATCAGCAAATTCAATGCCCTATCACGTCATTCTGGGCAACAGATGATGAAATTGCCACACATACCAATGTTAAAGATTTGCTTCGTTTATATCCGAATGCAGAAACAAAATTAATTGAACTGAATCCGCAACAGCTTGGTTATAAGCAAATTGGACATATGCTGATGTTCAAGAAATCTCATCAGAAGATCTGGCCCATATTAGAAAATGAATTACGGATTTGACCATAACCAGATAAAAAGCGAACACAACAACCAGTTTACTTTTGCGCATCTAAACCTGTAATCCTGTTTAGGTGCGTTTTTTTATGGGATCTATCATCTTAAATAACGTTATTTAACCGACTACACACTCGATTTTTTAGAAATTTAATAGAAAAGTGTGACAAAGAATGTATTTATTCATCTTTTTAAAAAAAATTGATGTGCTATATTTTAACCAATTGATCAAGACAAACTCATGTATTCGCTATTTATTTAAGCGTTATTTATTTTATAAATATATTGATTTTATATATTTATGACATTTTAGACAGAAATTTTTATAAAAATGTCACGTCAAAATTCGTATTTTTTTTCTACAATACGAGTATTCTATAAACAAGCAGCAATGCGAAACTGTAGAACTCCCTTTAGGGTTAGACGACTGGATAGTTCATCTTTAATAGCTGATTTATGTGAATTTTATGATGACTTCTCTATTCAGAACAAAGATAATTTAAAGATTATCTTTAGGCAAAGATGTTAAAAATGGGATGTTAAAAAAATCAGGAAAAGGATTTTTGTTAACAGGCAAATTGTAGACATTTCATGGAATCTAAGAGCTAAATTGGATTAGCTCCTTGTGCAAGCATAGGAAATAAGTAATGCCAAAAAAATATGCGCGTTTTTTACCTACAGCCGATTCATTTAATCTGGAAGACTTCCCTTTTTACTGGATTTCTCAAGTAAATGCTCAGTATGTCCAAAACATCGACAATGTGCTGAAAAAGTACGGTCTAGACAATTCACGTCGTCGTATTTTGATTGCCTTGCACGTCAAACCGCATGCCAGCGTATCTGAACTTTCCGAGATGGTCATTTCAAAAATGTCGACCACCACCAAGATCGTTTATCGCCTGAAAGATGAAGGTTATATTGACACCTACTCATGCAAGGAAGATGGACGTATTACTCGTGTTTATCTTACTGAGAAAGGTCAAGAAATGATTACCAAGATCAATGACCTGACTGCAGTCATACTAGAACAATCTTTTGACGGTTTAACACCATTGCAAATTGAAAAGACCATGGAAATTCTGCGTCATATGTTTAAAAATCTTGCACGTTAATACAATGATAAAAGATAAAAAAAGGCTTCCATCATGAAGCCTTTTTTATTTGAAAATTAAAAATCAAACATATTTAACTGCGGTGTCACTTTCTCTATTTTTGCTTTGGGAACATGTAGACACTCAAACTCTTCTACAGGGAAACCCTTCATAAAATCATAAAGCTGATGGGGCTGTTTTAAGCTTAACCATTCATCTAAACGCTCATACGGAATCACCACTACAGATCGTTTGACATCACCTGGTTCATGAAAATCCTTCATCATCGGGTGGTCTATGGCATCCATCGTTAGCATGGTGGCTGAGCGGATCACCTGATCATTTAGCTTTCTGATCTCATATAACGCCGCAATAAAGAAAGCCTTTCCATCTTTACGGCGTACTGCCCAACGTTGCGGTTTATTATCAATGTACTTACTTTCATAAAACTCAGTGACTGGAATGACGCCAAACTTACATTTGGAAGCAGCTTCCAGAAAACTCGGCTTTTGAAACAGTGTTTCATGTCGGGCGTTATAGGTATGCTTGGAAATATTAATATCTTCCGACCATTTAGGTACCAAACCAAATAACACATTGCGCCACTCAAACCCTTGTTCCGATTTAAACAACAAAGGGGTTTTATAGCTTGGATAAACCTCCTCTACATATTCAAATGGAATCGGAGGCAAACCAAGCTGCTTCGCTTGCTCGTCTGTCAGTGGTTTAAAGTTGGCACACATAGTTCGTTCAGTATTCACCTTCGAAAATAAAGTTAAAAAAAGGAGGTATCAACCCTCCTCTTTCTATTCAGCCAATATTAGCCAAATAATTTTTTCATTTTTGCACTTAAACCATGAATAAAGCGGTGCTTGGCATTGGCTTTATCACTGGTTAAAAAGTTAATCTGGATTGATTGACGTTGTCCTTCATAAGGGACATAACCATGCCAGCCGTTATCGGTAACTTTAAAAGCAACCAATGTACCCGGGCCAGCATCGATCTCTGCAACATAATCATCCATGTTCTTTTCATCATTCAAGATACGTAGACGACCTGTAGGTGCATCCCAAGATTCATTTAAATAAATCAGGATGGTCAAAAGTTTGGTTTTTGAATCCGAGTGTATACGACCATCTTTTTGACGTGAATAACCACGTAAAGTGATCATCATCGGATGTTCCATCACATCCACATCAAATTTTTCAGTTAAAATCTGACGAAATTCTTTGGTATCTAATGATTTTAAGAAACGATCAAAATTAGGCTTAATCTCAACATCTTCAATGTTATAGCTTCCACCTTGCTCAATCTTTGGAAAATCCTGAATCACAGCTTTCACTTCGCTGTCTACAATTGAATTTTCCACCACAAAGTAAGGATATGGCGAAGTTGAAACTTGCGCCTGTTTTAAAGCATCTAATTTTAAAATTTGTGACATCGCTATGATTCGGCTAAATGATCAAACTGCAATAATTATAACAAATATTTCGGTGCTAATCTGTTTTATCCTGTTTTTAAAACATTCGATGCTTAGCTCAATAACAATGAATAAACCTTATCTTTCCAACTCGTAGACATAAAAAAAGCCTCCGAAGAGGCTTTTTTTATTTAGATGAAATTAATCACCTGTATAACCTTTTAATTTTAAACGCGCTGCGTGTAGCAATGGCTCTGTATAGCCAGATGGCTGCTCTGCACCTTTGAAGATCAAGTCAGAAGCAGCTTGGAACGCAATACCATCAAAGTTAGGTGCCATTGGCGTATAAAGTGGATCATTAGCATTTTGCTGATCAACAATCACAGCCATACGCTTAAGCACTTCTTCAACCTGTTCACGCGTTACGATACCGTGACGCAGCCAGTTTGCAACGTGTTGAGATGAAATACGTAATGTTGCACGGTCTTCCATTAAACCAACGTTGTTGATGTCTGGCACTTTAGAACAACCAACACCTAAATCTACCCAACGAACTACATAACCCAAGATACCTTGACAGTTATTTTCAAGTTCATTGTTTAACTCTTCCGCAGTCCAGTTTGTTTCTGGTGCAAACGGCGGTGTTAACAAGTCATCTAAAGACAACATGTTTTCAGCAGCTAATTCATCTTGGCGCGCTTTTACATTGATCTGATGGTAATGCAAGGCATGAAGTACCGCACCCGTA
Source organism: Acinetobacter sp. NRRL B-65365 (assembly GCF_001605865.1). Taxonomy (NCBI): domain Bacteria; kingdom Pseudomonadati; phylum Pseudomonadota; class Gammaproteobacteria; order Moraxellales; family Moraxellaceae; genus Acinetobacter; species Acinetobacter sp. NRRL B-65365. The sequence goes on from NZ_LRPD01000027.1 coordinate 41,145, forward strand.
GGAGATGGAACCCATGCACAAGATGCACCCGCGTTTGGATGAGCTGTCTTGGTTGCCAACATATCTTTCATGCTGTCTGGTTTTGGCCACATGCCTTTACCAATTTGCGCTTTGCCTTGTAAACCACATGCCAAACCAATGGCAACGTTACGGTTTTCGTAAGCAGCAATCCATTTTTGTGTTTTAACTGCTTCTTTACGAACAACTGGTGCAGCTTCCATAGACGTATGGATTTCATCACCTGTACGATCCATAAAGCCAGTATTGATGAAGATCGTACGATCTTTTGCAGCAGCAATACAGTTCTTCAAGTTTACAGATGTACGGCGCTCTTCATCCATAATCCCGATTTTGAGCGATTTTGCAGGTAAACCAATTGCTTGTTCAGCACGTTCAAACAATTCAACAGCAAACGCAACTTCTTCTGGACCATGCATTTTTGGCTTAACGATATACATTGAACCTTTACGAGAGTTTTTATTCTCGTTTTGGCCACGGATATCAGCAACGGTAAGTAATGGCGTCACTAATGCATCCATGATGCCTTCAAATACTTCTTCACCATCGACAAGGATCGCAGGGTTTGTCATTAAATGCCCAACATTACGAAGCAACATCAATGAACGACCATGCAAAGTAGTTGTACCACCAATCAGGTTTTGTACAGTACGATCTTTATTCAAAGCACGGGTAATGGTTTTACCATTTTTCTCGATTGACTCTTGTAAGTCACCTTTCATCAAGCCTAACCAATTACGGTAGCCTTCAACTTTCTCTTCTGCATCAACCGCAGCAACCGAGTCTTCCAAATCCTGAATCGTGGTTACAGCAGCTTCAAGTGTTAAATCTTTTACACCCGCCGCATCAGTTTTACCCACTGGGCTATTTGCATCGATCTCAATGATCACGTGCAAACCATTATTTAAGAGTACGATTTCTGCAGGAGCCGCAGCATCGCCATTAAAGCCAACAAATTGAGATGGATGAGCCAAAGTAGTGGTTGAACCATCTTTTAAAGTCACAGCCAAAGCGTTGTTTACAACTACATATTTGGTTGCATCTGCATGTGAACCCTGTGCCAATGGGAAAGTTTGATTCAAGAAGTCTTTAGCAAAAGCAATAACCTTGTCACCACGAACTGGGTTATAACCTTTACCCTTCTCTGCGCCACCTTCTTCAGAGATAACATCTGTACCGTAAAGCGCATCATATAAAGAACCCCAACGTGCATTGGCTGCGTTTAGGCAATAACGTGCATTACGTACAGGTACAACCAATTGAGGGCCTGCAAGTAAAGCAATTTCTTCATCTACATTTTCAGTGCTTACTTTAAAGTCTGCAACTTCTGGTACTAGATAACCAATCTCGGTTAAGAATGCTTTATAAGCATTAAGTTCAAATTTATTATTACGGTGCCATTCATCAATCTTCGCTTGAAGATCATCACGCTTAGCCAATAATGCCTTGTTCTTTGGGCTAAGGTCGACAACGACTTGCTCGAAGTTTTTCCAGTAAGTTTCACTCTCTAAACCAGTCCCTGGTAAAGCTTCATTTTCGATGAAATCATAAAGTTCTTTAGCAATCGCTAGCTTGCCTTTTTGAATACGTACAGTCATTGTCTTTCCTGATGGTGCTAACTTTTTATAACAAGAATTCTAGTATACTGATTTATACTAGCCTGAATAGTAATATCACATTCCTAAATAGTAAGCATTTTCCCCATTAGAAGTATTGACAAACAAGATTTTTTATATTTATCAAAATATCAAATGTCGATGCTTTTCTTTCTAGTTCTGCAATATACTCCCTTTTCAAACTCATCTAGTTATAACAAAAATCAGTCAGGAATAAAGCCTTATCAATGTAAGTTTATAAAAAAAGGCATTCAGAAGAATGCCTTTTTGATTTATGAAGTTTGTGCGACCTGAATCTGTCGATGCTCGGAATGTAGATAATCATCCGATTGCATTTCCAATAAACGTGAACGCGTCCGTTCAATTTCAAATGCTAATTTCTCCCCCTCATACAGATCAATGATTGAATCTTCAGAAGTAAGAATCAGTTTTACACCACGATCATAGAATTCATCGACCAGATAAATAAAACGGCGTGTTCCTTCTGACAAGAAATCTGTCAAATGCGGAACATTACTCACCAACACGGTACTGTAAATGTTGGCAATTTCAATAAAGTCGGCTGGACTACGCGGTTTAAAACACAATTCAGAGAATTCACACCACAATACATCTTCAGTATGACCTAAAGTCTCTACCACACGATTATTGATCATGATTGGAGAATTAGATTGCGCCTGTGTTTGAGTCAAGGCTTTAAAACGACCAGATAGCCAAGCTTGGGCATCATCCGTTAATGGATACTTGAATAATTGTGCTTGTTTCAAAACACGTAAACGATAATCCACGCCGGCATCTACGTTTAAAATGACACAGTTTTTCTTGACCAGCTCAATGGTTGGCAAGAATCGGTCACGATGAATCCCGTTCTTATACAAACCATCTGGTGCAATATTTGACGTTGCAACCAGCGTAATGCCACGCTCAAATAACTTCTGGAACAAATCGCTCAGGATCATTGCATCTGTAACGTTCGATACGAAAAATTCGTCAAAGCAAATTACAACAGCATCTTTATAAATCTGATCCGCAACCAAATCTAAAGGATTGCGTTGACCTGAAAGCTTATTCAACTCTTTGTGGACATGTTGCATAAAGTGATGGAAATGCATACGCATTTTACGGCGGAATGGAACAGATTCGTAAAACTGATCCATCAGCCACGTCTTGCCACGGCCTACACCACCCCACATATAAACGCCTTTCGGATAGGTTTGACGACGGAAACGTCGAAACGCTTTCTTTGAAGCCTTATAGCGAGTGAGTAACTCTTTCCATACTCGGTCTAACTCTCGCACAGCCTGAGCTTGTGCTTCATCTGGCATGAATTGTCCTGACTCAAGTGCTTGAGTATAACGCTCAGCAGGTGACGTTGGGATAAATGCAGTGCTATGTGAGTCTGGTTTAGAATTTGACATAAGGTGTTATTGCAATTTTAATTGGTGAAAATTATATCGAACATTCCGTTCAATGACATTAGATTTTAGGCTTAATTATCATAGAGTTTAAACATCATAATGTACCATTTTTAATCATTTAATGATTGCGATTATATTGTCTTGGACTCAATCCAAACCATCTTTTAAAGGCATGATTGAACGCTGCTGGCTCAGAATAACCCAACATTTCAGCCACCTGTTCAATCGAATATGAACTGTTTTCGATGAATTTTATGGCCTTCTGCTGGATCAGCTTTTCACGAATTTCTTTATAGCTGGTCTGCATTTGCTGCAATTGGTGCCTTAAAGTTCGCTCAGGAATATGCAAAGCACAGGCCGTTTCTGCCATAGTCGGAATGACCCCATTTTGCATTTCCAGATAATCCTTAACATATTCGACCACTGTCAATTTTAGACTGGCACTTTTTTCTAGATTTTGAATATCCGCTAGGCATTTTTCTTCATAAATGCGATAGGTCAATACATCAGCAGATGGGATCTTAATGTTGAGTATTTGAGTATTTTCTAATATGAAAGCAGCCTCTCTACATCCAAATTTGACATCTATTCCATAATAATCCTGATAGGCTGCAAGCAAATTTAAGTCTTTCGGACGGGTAAATGGCAATTCAATCCGAATATTAGGGATCTCTAATCCCATCATTTTAAAAATATCTTGTAAGAACTTATACGTACCTGAAATTTCACATTGCGCGCGCAATTGTCCTAAATGCGTATTCAAATCAACAGGCTGATAGAACAAATGAATAAAATCTTCTTTAATTTCGAGATGTAAAGAACCAAATAAATGAGTCAACTGCTGAAATTGCACACCATTTAACAAAGCCTTATGGAGAGTTTCACTGGTGACCAATAACATCAGAAATGGCCCATAACCTGCCAACGCATAATGTTGCCCGATGAACAGACCTTGTTCAGGTAAAATATCCTGACTAATATGTTGCAAGATATCCCATTCGATCTCATCAGGAATAATTGAAGCTGGATCTAAAGCATCGGCTTGTATACCCATATTTGCTAAACGTGCATCTACATCAATGCCAACATGACGCATGCCTTGAATCAAATACATCAATCCGAGGATAGATCTCTTCATAGTTCCAAATACAGTTCTCAAAACTTTAATGTTTTACTATAAAAGCCTGAGCAAATGAATTGCCGAAATGGTCAAGTTTTACGTCGGTACAATCATATTTAATCTCGATAAAACCATTAAACTTGCATAAAATTTAGCTGTGCAGGATATACGCTATGCGTGATGTAACCAAAAATGCGATTCAAAAAACAAAAGTGGCAATTATTGGTGCAGGTTTTGGTGGTTTAGCAATGGCCATTCGCCTATTACAAAGTCAGATCCATGATTTTGTAATTTTAGAAAAAACCAATGACGTGGGTGGCACGTGGCGCGAAAACCAATACCCAGGCGCAGCATGTGATGTGCAGTCGCATATGTATTCCCTTTCATTTGCACCAAAAACCGATTGGTCAAAACGTTATGCAGAAGCAGATGAGATCTTTACTTATATTCAAGACATCACTGAACAATACAAATTAAAAGACTATTGCAAATTCGGACATGAAGTGACCAAAGCCGAGTTTGATGAAAACCGCAATATCTGGACATTGGACTTTAAAGACCAAGCCACTCTCGAAGCACAATTTGTGATTTTTGCTTCTGGCCCATTACATGTTCCACAAATTCCTCATGTCAAAGGAATTGAGAACTTCAAAGGTAAAGTGTTCCATTCATCTCAATGGGATCACGATTATGATTTAACAGGTAAATCAGTTGCATCCATTGGTACAGGTGGTAGTGCGATTCAATACATTCCAGAAATTGCACCCGAAGTGAAGCAGCTCTATGTATTACAACGTACCGCAGCTTGGGTAATTCCACGTGATGAACGCAAATACTCACAGCTCAGCAAAACACTGTTTAAAGCTTCAAACATCTATCGTCAAATTCATCGTACCCGTCTGTACTGGACTAATGAATCTCGTGTCGTGCCGATTGTACAGCCACAAATCATGAAATATGGTCAAAAACTGGCAGAAGCTTTTATTCGTTTTCAGGTAAAAGACAAAGCACTGGCAAAAAAATTAACCCCAGACTTTGTGATGGGCTGTAAACGTATTTTGATTTCTAATAAATACTTCCCGACCTTTAACCGTGACAATGTTGAACTGGTGACGGATGCTATTCAAGAAATTACAGCGAATGGCATCATCACCAAAGATGGCAAAGAACGCCAAATTGATTGCCTGATTTATGGAACGGGCTTCATTACTGACCCACGTATTTACTTAAAGCATTTCAATTGCATTGGTCGTAACGGTATTGAACTCAAACAAGCATGGAAAGATGGCGCGGAAAGCTACTATGGTATCAGCACCAAAAACTTCCCGAATTTGTTCCAGTTACTTGGGCCAAATACTATTCTTGGTCATAACTCTGTGATTTTCATGATCGAATCACAGGTGAACTACATTCTGCAATTGATTCAAACTGTCGATCAAACCAAGACTCAAGCTGTCGAAATCAAGCAGGATGTTCAGGATCAGTTTAATGAGCGTGTACAAGAGCAACTGAAAGGTACGGTCTGGCAAGCGGGTGGCTGTAGCAGTTGGTATCAAGCTGCTGATGGCAAAAACTTCTCACTATGGCCAACCTATACATGGAGATACTGGCTAGAGACACGCAAAGTAAACGTGGCTGATTATAATTTTATCAATAGCTCAACTGCTACCAAATCCAATGCTGCATAAATAGCAAAATACAGTTAAAAAGCCCTTGAACTTCTCAGGGGCTTTTTATTTCTGAATGATACAACGACTTATACCTCTTGCTTGCCCTCTCTTCATTTTTTTATCTTTTCTAACTTAAAACCGCATTTCTTTTTATAGGCAAAACTAAATAATTCATGCTAAGATTTTAACTACCTACCGTTAGGTAGTTAACTAATACCTATTCGCTTTCTGCACTCGAGTTTACAAGATATGCAATCTGCTCCTCCAATTTCTAAAATCAGTTGGTCTTTGTTACTACTGCTCTCCTTATTTACCGCTTTAGATGCGCTGGCGATTGATATTTATTTACCTGCATTTCCACTTCTTGCAGAAAGCTTTGCAACCACGCCTGGACAAGTTCAATTGACGCTCTCGGTCTTCTTGATTGGTCTTGCAATTGGTCAAGGGATTTACGGGCCTTTACTTGATCGTTTTGGACCCCGTAAACCTTTGCTAATCGGTATTGCGATCTTCATTTTAGGTTCATTACTGGCTGCAATTGCACCGTCGATTGAATGGTTACTGGCTGCCCGATTCCTACAAGCCATTGGTGCATCTGCGGGTTTAGTTGTACCCAGAGCGATTATTTCAGATGTATGCGATGCACAAAGTAGCGCCAAAAACTTTTCCATCCTGATGCAGGTGATGATGATCATTCCAATCATTGCCCCTTTATTTGGTAGCTTTATTCTTCGATTCGGATCATGGACGCTTATTTTCTATACATTGGCCGTACTCGGTACAATCTTATGGTTCTGGGGTAATTACGCTATACCCGAAACCTTAAAGCCTGAATATCGTCAGCCACTCCAACTCACTACAATCAAAACCAGCTATCAAACATTGAGCTTAAATAAAAGCTTTATGGCCTACACCCTTGCGGGTGGTTTTATCTTGGGTGCTTTCTTTGTTTACCTAAGCCAGTCTCCTTTTATTTTTATTCAGCATTATCATATTCATAATGAAACTTTTAGTACCTTATTCGCAGCCAATGCGATTGGACTAATCATTCTTGGGCAAGTTTCAATCCTGTTATTGAAACGCTGGTCTGCGCAACGCTTACTGGTACTTGGGATGTGTATATTTAGTGGGGCCAGCTTGATTCTGCTAATGAGTGTATCTTTTTATGATTTAAGCTTGTGGCAATACATTGTTCTTTTGGGACTAAGTATCTGGTCTACAGGATTTATCTTTGGTAACGTCACCGCACTTACCATGCAACAAAGCCCACAGCATTTAACAGGTGCAGCCTCATCATTAATGGGCTTACTCCAATATGCCTTTGCTTCACTGATTGGTTTTATTGTCAGCTTTATGGACGTTAATATCAGCCTGCTTCCTGCAAGTTTATTCATCTGTGGCAGTATCGCACTGGGCTTATCTATTTTTGCCGCCTCAGGACAACGGGCTCACTTTCCTGTTGCAGAAGCTGAATAATGATATTCACACGCATCAGTACCTTTTAAATTGAGGTACTGATCAATACATTCAATGCTTTTAAGATGGCATCCAGACGAAGTCGGAACTTTTCTCGACCGCCACAGATCAATTCACTTTGCAATGCATCCACAAAACTCATGCATACCCGAGCAAGTGTCTGGGAATCGAGTTGATGCTGATTTTTAGACACTTCAGAATTCTGAATCACTTGCGAAAATAACTGTTCCAGATCAGCCATAAATACATGCATCGGCTCAATCACCTGATCATACAAATGCACAGGTGGACTGATCAAAGCATTCATCCAGAACTGAACCGCATAAGACTCATTAAAGCGCTGTTCGATGCTGATAAAATAATCATGCAATTGTTGCTGTAGATGCTCTCCACCTTGCAAAATTGTTTTAGCATATCCCAGTTCTTCATCAATCATAATGGGAATCAGGCTAAGATAGAGCTCATCCTTATTCTTAAAATGTGCATAAATCGAAGGTTTTTTTATACCAACATCAGTCGCAATTTCATTCAATGACGTGGCGGCAAAGCCCTGTTTTGCAAAACGTTCCAATGCATATTTTTGAATCTTAGCTGCTGTCACAAATCATCTACCTCTTGTACTAATAAAAGTATATTTCACCTCAAACAATATTCATAGATGAATCAGCTCATTCAATCTGTAGATCAAAATAGAATAAAAATCTGGAAGATGCTCTGTTCAACTCTTTCTCATTGTTTCAGCCCCAAACTTTCTTGATCAAATGATATATAAATCTACCCAACTATCAGATTTCCCTGCATAATAAATCAGCACTTTCAACGCTCTGATCGTATGACCTCTTTTGTTCTGATTTTCCAAATTTTTGTTTGTATTAGCTTAGGTTATTTTATAGCACCGCATTTATCTCAATCCCTAAAAAAATTTGTATTTAGAATTCTTCCTTATTTTTCTTATATTTTACTGGTTAGTGTTGCGTTTGAACTCACACAAGCACTCAACCATATTCCAAATCCAGCTGCAATCTTGCCACCAGCAGTACTCATTGCATTTACCACTTCGATTGGTTCTTTTTTCATTTGTTTAATGACGTATAAGCTGATTGATCGCCAAAGCGTGCAAGGGAAAATTTCACTCCACTTGTTTCTAAATGCACTGAAGAATATTGGAAAAGCCTTTCTGGCCTTAGCCGTGGGTATTGGCTTGGGTATGCTTATTCAAAAATTAGATCTGCATATTGCCTTTAATAGCTGGTATTTATTATTAATCTTTATTTTCTTGATTGGTGTTGAACTGGCCTTTACTCAATTCGATCGTAGCTGGTTAAGCTGGAAAATCTTATTGGTGCCTGTCGCAGCCTTTATTGGATCTTGCCTTGCGGCAATTGTTAACTATTTTATTCTATCGAATCATTACAGCCTGAATGAAGTCATGGCCCTAGCACAAGGTTATGGTTGGTATTCAATGTCTGGGATTTTATTTACTGAATTACATTCAGCCAAATTGGGTGGCATTGCCTTATTAACCGATTTATTTAGAGAAATCTTTGCGATTTTATTGATGTACTGTTTAGGTTGGCGTTTTCCACGCTCTGCGATTTCCAGTGCAGGTGCCACGTCGATGGATGTGACGCTTGCGATGGTGAAACAGTCATGTGGCACACATTATGTACCACATGCCATGATGAGTGGATTGATTCTGTCGCTCCTCGCACCACTCTTAATCAGCTTATTTCTCAGTATGAAGTTTTAAACTTTGACTTCATTAGATTGAAGCCAAAATTGATTTCAACATCTCAGTCGGTTTTTCCGCTTTAGTAATTGGACGACCAATTACTAAATGCGTTGAACCATCAAGCATGGCCTGTTTTGGGGTAACAATACGTTTTTGGTCATCTGCATTTGAACCCTCTGGACGAATACCTGGTGTCACCAATGCAAACTGTTGACCCAACATATCACGAAGGATCTTGGCTTCTTGTGCTGAACACACGACACCATCCAGCCCGCTTTCCTGAGTGAGTTTTGCTAAACGCTTCACTTGTTCAACTGGCTCGATATCCAGACCGATATCACGCAAATCTTCACGTCCCATTGACGTTAATACCGTCACTGCAATCAACTGAGTCTGATAGTTGCCAGCCTTCAATCGTTCAACGCAAGTTTCCATCATCTTACGGCCACCTGAAGCATGCACATTCACCATCCACACACCTAAGTCGGCAGCAGCACATACTGCTTGAGCGGTAGTGTTCGGGATATCATGGAACTTTAGATCAAGAAAAACTTCAAAACCTTTGTCTTGTAAGTTTTTCACAATTGATGGACCTTCATGAGTAAAAAGCTCTTTGCCAACTTTCACACGGCAAAGTGACGGATCAAGCTGATCAACAATTGTTAAGGCGTCATATTGGCTTTTTGCGTCTAGGGCAACAATAATACTCACGAATCTAGTTCCATCACATAAAAATCAGTTAATTATAAAGTGATTCACAGCATGAACAAAGCAAGAAAGTAACCATAATGCAAAAAAGCGTTTCGATCATACAGAAATAGCCCTTATCTTTGCTCGGAAATAAGAATTGCTCTAGTATCGTCTTGCAAAGCCTCAAAAATATGGGGCTGATCGGCAGGATAACAAATATAGTCTCCTTCATTCAGCAAAACTGGCTCGGAAATTAAGCCTACTCTGGCCTGACCTTTCATAATCACAATATGCTCAATACTGCCAATCGGATGCGGCTGACTGCAACGTGGTTCACCAGGCTGTGTGGTGAGCATATATACATCACGTCTGGCGCCCGTTGGACAATTGGCCAATAGGATCGCTTGATAATGGGCAATTTCAGAGGTAACAGATGGCCCTTCGCCAAAACGAATGACCTGAGTTTGTGCAATATTGCTTTCCATTAACTTTGCAAATGGAATATCCAAAGCCACACACAAGGCCCATAATGTTTCCAGACTAGGATTTCCTTGTGCAGCTTCCAATTGCGACAAGGTTGATTTGGCTATACCCGCCCGACGCGCGACTTCTGCCAATGACAGTCCTGCTTTTTGTCTCTCTCTTTGCAAACCCTTTGCAACAATTTCAATTGGCAATGCCATAAATCACCATAAAAAACGATTGTTCGTTTTGACGAACGATATAAAATTAATCTATTATATCGTACGGTCGTTTGATATAGAAAATAAAGATGCAAGATAAAGAACGCTATAACTTAATCAAAGCCATTATTCTCATCTCAGTCGCAACAGGAATTGTCGGGATTTCTCTTGGATCAGTTGCAGCCAGTTTTGACCTGCCCATGTGGATTCCTCTCGCTCTGTCCTTAACAGTATTAGCTGGCGCAGCTGAATTTACTTTTATTGGCATGATTGCAACAGGAGCAAATCCTGTATTTGCCGCATTCACAGGCATACTCATCAATTTGCGCCATTTGCCTTTTGGATTATCTGTCGCAACATTTATTGAGAAAAATGTCTATCACTTTATTGCTTGTCACATCATGAATGATGAAAGTGTGATGTTCGGACTGAGTCAACAAGAAGCGCATTTGAAAAAATGGGCTTACTGGATGTGTGGCCTAGGCATCAGCATACTTTGGCCGCTCGGTGTATTCCTCGGTTATCTGCTCAGCAAAAATATTCCAGATATCTATGTCTTTGGCATTGATGCAGCATTTCCAGCCATTCTTTTTGCCTTGATCCTACCCATGCTCAAGAATAAAACCACACGAAATCGAGTATTTCTAGGCACATCACTTTCCTTAGCTTCTATTCCCTTACTTCCAACAGGACTTCCGGTTTTAGTGTCCATGCTTGGTTTAATGATAGGTCGAAAAACGAAATGAAATACAGCGAAAGTTATATCTTCATAGGCATTGTTGTACTCGCTTTAGGGACCTACCTGATTCGTTATTCAGGCTTTTATCTGGCAAATCGCATTGAGATCAAAGAACATCATAAACAGCTATTGGCTGATTCTGCCTGTGTTCTGCTGTTCACCTTAGCCGTATTTAATACCCTTTTTACAGAAACTCACTTTAGTGGCATCAGTAAAATTATTGGCGTTTCGGTTGCGATCATTTTTGCATGGAAAAAATATTCTCTTATCGTGGTGATTTTAGTCGCCATGCTCATTACCGCCATGTTGAGATATTTCGGTTTTCCATAAAAACAAAAAAAGCTCTTTAATCCAATAAAGAGCTTTTAAGGGCCTTATACAATCATCAAGATTTTATAAGGCTGAAATATAAAATTTATAACGGAGTACGCGGCTGGCTTTCTGGGTTAATATCCAGAACCGTTTTCTCATGTCTTACACTCGCAGCAGCTTCTGCGGCAGCTTGCTGTGCAAGTTGAATTTGCTCTTTACGAAGATGATCAATATCTTTGCGCAATCTCTTAATTTCCCAACTGGTTTGGAAAACGCGGAAAACCTGTACGCCTAGAAGTAAACCAACAACAACACCTAAGACTAACGTCAATAAAAGTAATAACCCCAAACGCATCGCTGGAACTTGAGTAAATAACAAGTCTACTTGTAGCTCAGCCGGGTTTTGAAGTACCAAAGCAAGTGAATAACCAAAAATGGCAACGAGTAATGCAATTAAGACATAACGCATAAAGACCTCAATACTTATTCAGCAGATTCGTTTACTGCATCACGAAGTGCCTTACCAGGTTTAAAGTGTGGAACTGCTTTCGCTGCAACATCAACTGACTTACCTGTTTTAGGGTTACGACCTAAACGGGGTTCACGGTGATGTAATGCAAAACTACCAAAACCACGAATCTCAATACGATCACCGCTTGAAAGTGCTTCAATCATTTGATCAATCATGATCTTAACTGCATCTTCAACTAAAGGTTCAGCCAAGTGTGGGTTTTTAAGAGCAATCCGTTCAATTAAATCAGATTTATTAAGTGCTTCAGTAGTCATTGATGACCTCTTTAATTATCGCTACTTTCCAATGTTTTTAATAATAACCTGTTTAAATACAAAACGGTAGCGCAGTACATGATTACTACGCTACCGTTTACAGTATTTTTGTATAAAAAAGTACGTCTCTGTTACAAGAAACGTACTTTTTAACAAATTACTTCATTTGAGCTTTAATTAAGTCACCAATAGTCTTAGGACCATTGCTTTCTGCAGCTTGAGTTGCAGCAGCTTGGCGAGCATTGTTCACAGCTTCTTTCTCTTCAGCTTCGTCTTTCGCTTTGATAGACAAGTTGATAGAGCGAGATTTGCGATCAACGTTGATGATCTTAGCTTCAACTTCTTGACCAACTTCTAAGAATTTAGTCGCATCTTCAACGCGGTCACGGTTGATTTCAGAAGCTTTAAGTGTTGCTTCGATGTCATCAGCTAATTTAACTGTAGCACCTTTAGCATCAACAGCAGTTACAGTACCTTTAACTAAAGCACCGCGCTCATTCGCAGCCAAGAAGTCATTGAATGGATCGCTGTTTAATTGCTTGATACCAAGGCTGATACGGTTGCCTTCAGCGTCAACAGATAAGATAACTGCTTCAACTGTGTCACCTTTCTTGTAACGACGAATTGCTTCTTCGCCTTGTTCGTTCCAAGAAATATCAGACAAGTGTACTAAACCGTCGATACCACCAGATAAACCGATGAAGATACCGAAATCAGTGATTGACTTGATCGTACCAGAAACTTTTTCGCCTTTTTCATTTGCTTTAGCAAACTCTTCCCATGGGTTAGCACGAGTTTGTTTGATACCCAATGAAATACGACGACGTTCTTCGTCAACTTCAAGAACCATAACATCAACTTCGTCACCGATCTGAACAACTTTAGATGGGTGGATGTTTTTGTTTGTGTGGTCCATTTCTGAAACGTGTACTAAGCCTTCAACGCCTTCAGCGATTTCAGCGAAGCAACCGTAGTCAGTTAAGTTAGTTACACGTGCTTTAACGATAGAACCTTTAGGGTAACGGCTCATGATCGCTAACCATGGATCTTCGCCTAATTGCTTAAGACCTAAAGATACGCGGTTACGCTCGCGGTCAAACTTAAGTACTTTAACTGTAACTTCTTGACCAACTTCAACAACTTCTGAAGGGTGCTTGATACGCTTCCAAGCCATATCTGTGATATGTAGAAGACCATCAATACCGCCAAGATCAACGAACGCGCCGTAATCAGTAAGGTTCTTGATCGTACCTGTAACTGTTTGACCTTCTTCAAGTTGAGCAAGTAATGCTTCACGGTCAGCTGAAGATTCAGCTTCCATAACTGCACGACGAGATACAACAACGTTGTTACGTTTAGCATCAAGTTTGATTACTTTGAACTCTAACTCTTTACCTTCAAGGTGAGTTGTGTCACGGATAGGACGAGTGTCAACTAAAGAACCTGGTAAGAATGCACGTACAGGACCGATGTCAACAGTGAAACCGCCTTTAACCTTACCAGAGATAACACCAGTAACGATTTCGCCGTCTTCAAAGATTTTCTCAAGTTTAGTCCAAGTTTCAGCACGTTTCGCTTTTTCACGTGATAAAACTGTTTGACCCATACCGTTGTCAAGCGCTTCAACAACTACGTCAACAGTATCGCCAACTTGAACTTCAAGTTCACGTTGTTCATTTAAAAATTCAGCACGGTCAACAACGCCTTCAGATTTAAGGCCAGTGTCAACAGTAACCCAGTCAGAATCGATACTAACAACAGTACCTTGGATGACTGCACCCTTTTCAACGTTGAGGTTTAATTCACTTTCTTCAAAGAGGGCTGCAAAAGATTCGGTCATGATATACCTGATAAAGTCCGCGGTCTTGGATCAGACAAGGCCGGTTTAGTTAAGTTGTTACATTGTCCAAAAAATCTGATCAAGCAATGCTTCAACTGAAAATAAAAGGGTTTATCTATTAAATACGGCTATCGATATAGTCCACCATTAACTGAAACACTTCATTGATGCCTATTGTAGAACTATCAATGACATACGCGTCTTCAGCTGGCTTGAGCGGAGCAACAGTTCGCTCCATATCTCTCTTATCTCTAGCCTGTATGTTAGATAAAATGTCGCTTATTTTAGCATCAAGACCCATACCCTGCAACTGTTTTACTCTACGCTCTGCACGAGATTCAGCCGATGCAGTTAAATAAATCTTGGCTTGGGCTTCTGGAAAAATCGATGTCGCCATATCACGTCCGTCAGCTACCAAGCCCGGTGCCTGAATAAATGCACGTTGACGTTCAAATAATGCTTTTCTTAATTCTGGGACAGTTGCCACTTTAGATGCATACTCACCGACCTGCTCTGTGCGAATGGTATTGGTAACATCAATGCCTTCCAGAAAAACAAGTGTTGCAGCTTCTGTAGATTTAAATTCGATATCAAGCTGTGTGGCGTATTCAACACACTGCTCTAGCTTGGTATCTAGCTGATCCAGCAAGCCATGTTGAAACAAAGACAGCCCAAGTAAACGATATAACGCACCAGAGTCTAATAAATTAAAACCATAATGTGCGGCAATTTTTGCAGCCAACGTGCCCTTACCAGAACCACTTGGACCATCAATCGTAATAATATGAACTGTCATTCCCATCTCTTATGAAGCAACTGATTTGGCTAATTTTGAAAAACCTAGTGTAATGGCTGCTTTGAGTTGTGCAAGAACTAATTTACTTACAAAAGGTGCTTTTGCTGTAAATTCAATCTTATAGGTCACCAAAGTTACAAAAGGTGTGACTTCTTTAAAGTCAATTTGCCCTAAATGGTGTTTTACTAATGGATTGTTGATCAACTTATATTCAATTCGTTTATTCTCTTCCAGTAGCGTGATTTCTTCCTGAAGCGGTTTAATCGGACCAAATCCCATGCGGCGAATTGAACCAATCCCGTCAGGACGTTCTGGATCAGCAGAATCTTTCACGCGAACCACCTGTAATGGTGCAAATGCCTTGTTATAGGTTGCGTGTTTTGACAACAAGTCAAAAACCTCAGAGATCGGTGCATTGAATTCTTTTTCTATCGTGATTGCATTACGCATAACTTCGCCTTTTGATTATATCCAAAAACATTGGAGGCTTAGTGTGCCATAACTCATGAGACATTTTTAATCATTTAAGGACGTTTTTGACGAACGGATTTTCTTCTTTTCATTTCTTCTTTGTTTGAAAAAATCACTTAACTGCAAGGAACACTGCGCTTGCAGACAACCTTGCTCAAAAATAAATTTATGATTGTAATAACCACTTTCAAGTAATTGTCTGGCACTGACCAGAGAGCCCGCTTTTGGCTCAGTCGTGGCAAAAACCACACGCTTCACCCGTGCATGCACTAAAGCCCCCACACACATGGTGCAAGGTTCAAGCGTAACATACAGTGTCGTATCTTCAGGTAAACGGTAGTTATTTAAAGACTGACACGCTGCACGTAAAGCCTGTATTTCTGCATGTGCAGTAGGATCTGAAAGTTTAATCGGTGCATTGTATCCTGCACCAATGACCTGATCATCGCTAACAAGAACGGCACCGACAGGAATTTCTCCCTGTGATGCCGCTAATGCAGCCTGCACATAGGCAAGCTGCATCCAGTATTCATCATTATGATTTTCTACAGTCATATCAGCTTAAGCAATCACGCCATAGTGCTTCAACAACGCATTCCAGCTCTCGATATTGGTTACAGGTGCACAGTCACCCAAGATACCTTTAAGTGTTAACTGTTCTGTTGCTTTCCATTCAGGTGATAAGTCTTTATCAACCAGACGGGCACGCACACCTTCAACAAAATCAGGATGACGGATTTTCCATTCAGAAATTTGGGCCTCTAATGCAAAAACTTCATCCCACGCATGGCCTTGTTTACCCCATTGCCATAACAACCAGGTAATTGCTGCAGTGCTTGGTGAACCTTTTTGCAGGTTCTCACTTGCCTGACGTAACCAGTCACTACTTGCATCACTGAGGCCAATAATCGATTGATAGTCATATTCAAAGTTTTGCCCACGACAAACGCTATGAATTACATCAATTGAGTTTTGCAAAGGACCTGCAGCAACAGGACGATGTAAGCTATTCAAGGTATCATCAATCGCACGGAAAGCACCCGCTGGATAATGATTCCAATCGACATTTAAAACCTTTTGCAGAACATTATCGCGTTGTGCTTCACAAATATGCGTTGCCCAACCTACGCTGAATGCGCCCGCTGCGGTCATAATTGAGCCAGTTAAACCGGTAAATAAACCGATTTGACCACGGTCAGCAAGGAAGCGGCTTGCGCCCACATCTGGGTATAAACCGATATTGATTTCAGGCATTGCCAGACGCGAATATGGAGTAACCAAACGGAATGGCGCTGCCATAAACAAGCCTAAACCACCACCCATTACATAGCCTTCACCCCAGACAACGATCGGTTTTGCATAATTATGTAGGAGTAAATCAAGCGCATATTCTTGCTGGAAAAATTGATTCGCTGTTTCAACTTCTTTATTGATGACAAGCTGACGTAATTTACGGACATCCCCACCTGCACAAAATGCTTTTGGTGTCGTCGAATCGAACCAGATCGCTTTAACACTTTCATCTTCATGAAAATGCTCAAATACTTTAAGCAGAGCACTTACAATCGGCTCATCTAAAGCATGCAGTGATTTAGGGCGATTAAGACGAATGATTCGCCAACCATTTTTTGCATGCTCAATAACTAAATCAGGATGATAGCTATTTAAATCGGGAGAAGTCATTATGCGTCCAATTGCCAGTCTATAGGCTCAATGCCATGTTGTTTCAAATATTGATTAGTTTTAGAAAATACTTTACAGCCAAAAAAACCACCACGGTTTGCAGCGAGTGGTGACGGGTGAGCTGCTGTTAGAACAAGATGCTTGTTACGGTCGATACGTTGCCCTTTACGCTGTGCATAAGCACCCCATAAAATAAACACAATATGTTCGCACTGCTCATTCAATACATCAATGACTGAATCGGTAAAGTCTTCCCATCCCTGTTTTTGATGTGAAGTTGGCTGTCCTGCCGCGACCGTAAGTACACTGTTGAGCAATAACACACCTTGTGCCGCCCATTTACTCAAGTCACCATGACGAGAAACAGGAACACCCAGATCAGTATTTAATTCGTGAAAAATATTACGCAAAGATGGCGGTAATGCAACCCCTCTTTGCACAGAAAAGCTTAAACCATTGGCCTGATTTGGACCATGATAAGGATCCTGCCCTAGAATCACGACCTTCACTGCATTTAATGGTGTGGTATTCAATGCATTAAAGATTTGCTTGCTTGGTGGATAGATGACTCTTTCTGCAAGTTTTTCTTGTTGTAAAAACTCACGCAAATTATCCATTTTAGGGCTCAGAAGAAACTCTGATAATGAGATTTTCCAAGACTCGTCCAACTGAACTTTATTAAGTTTGTCCTGTTGCTGTTCAGTAAGTTGCATCAACATTCCTTGAAATAAATTCTTTTATTTAAGTGAAGAATACTTAAATATTAACTTGTAACTCTACATTCGGATTCTGGAATTTTGTTCCTTTTTTCAGGTTTTCGTACATCTGAACGTCGCTCCATTCAGCCTGTACCTGTTCTGAAAAGACAATCTGTTCCAGACTCAATTCGCCCATTTGTGTATTTTCAATATCTTCCTGAAAACTCTGTGCATAGCCAGTATCTGTTTCATGCACAATCACTGAATACACTTCAACGTCCCCTTCACCATTCTGGGTAACAGTTGAATTTAACACTTGCTGAGCGAGATAGAAAAAGATACGCGAAAACTGTTCTGCCGATGGCGAAACGGGTAAGGAAATCCAGCGCGCACTGAATGTCTTACATGCATCAATATAAGCAGGGTCATCTTTCTGCCAAAAACAGATTGCATGATCGAAGCTATCATATAGCTCCTTAATAACGCCTTTGAGTAAGCCGAAATCATAGACCATTTGCCCATGATCCAGCTTTGACGCTTTTAATAATAATTCAACTTTATAACTATGCCCATGAATCGAACGCTTACAACGATCCGATGTACAGTTACGTACAATATGAGCATTCTCAAACTTAAACAATTTACGAATTAACATGCACCAAGCTAATCTTTATCTGCAAACGAATTTTATTATAAAGCAAAAAAACATGGATTGGGATTGATTTTAAACCTTGTCACCATTTGATTAACCAATCCAGAAATTTACTGGAAAGGCGAAAGACTTCTTGAATAAACAGTCACTTGCTTATCCTTACGTGCTAAAGAGCTGGTAAATTGACGTTTTCGTTCGCTTAAAACCACTTCAATTTGTGCAGTAAAATAGTTGGATTTACTATCCAGCAAATCAGCGGCATCAGATTTATTCTGTTCTTCTATCCCAGAAAATGCATTGAGCTGCCATAAATCTTCAATATTATTGAAATAAGTCAAATTCGCCTGTTTCGCTTTTAGCTCTTGTTCAACCGCTTTTACATCGACTTTTGGATCAATACTGGCCAATAACAAGGCTGATGCCGTATTCATGTTGACCTTGGTTTGCTCAGGTAATGCCGTGACATAGGGTTTAATCAAATCATAATTCTTACCCTCAAATCCTCTGACCAGTTTCAACTCTTCTACACTGTGGAATTTGGTATTTGGCGTTAGATAAGCAGGATCCAAACCCTGATAATAACTACTTTCGGCTCCCATTGGCCCCGTGGTTTCATCATCAACATCTTGCCAGTCAATTACGGCCTGACTTAACTCAGCAGGCAAACCTACCCGTTGCAGCAGCTTTTCAAACCAGCGTTGCGCAGCTTCATCCACCTTTGTTCCATCGGCTTTCACCAGATTGTTAAGATTAAATTTTCCAGACTCATCAACCAAACGACCAGAAACATATCCATCATCTACAGGAAATGGCGGCATCGGTTTTGCCCAGTTTTCCTGTAAATGGTCAATACTTTCCCCATTATCGCTATCTTGTATCAGCAATTCCGAGAAAAATGCCTCTGCACTTTTTGCATAAAGCAGAGACTGGTTTTGACGCATTAAATAGCCCGTGTTTTCGGCAGTATTGGTTTGTCGCTTGGCAATGGTCGCCGCTAGAATGGTCGCCAAAGCTACCATTACCAGAATCGTTAATAGAGCGATGCCATGTTGAGATGAATGTTTTTTCATGACACTACTGGCCGCCTGCATCTGAATTATTATTGAGCAGACTATAAATCCACTCGTAGTCTGTACCAGCCACTGTCAACTGAACTTTGATTCCAAACGGTAATTTCTTCAGTTCAGCGATATTACTTGGATCACTATTTTCAGGCCATTGCGTCAATTCTTGTGGGTTCAAAACCATCACTTTAAATTGATCTACATTTTCCAATAGAGTACTTGAAACAGGTTGTACCCGATTAGGAATATTCAGATTTGAATATTTGAGGCGATAAACTTTCTTTTGTTCAGCATCATAACGATATTCAATACGCTCGTAAGGCGACAAACCTTGTTTCAGTGGGTCAGAAACACCAGCCTTGCTGAATGCAAAGTGCTGATCATTCAAGACAAGCGCAGCTTGCAACTGTCGTCCATCATTAGCTGTCAAAGGTATGATCTGCAAACTATCCCGCAAGAACTGCTGATAAGCATCCTGCAAAGCAAATAAGTGCAATTCATGTTCTGCATTACGGTCTTTTACTTTTAATAAATAGTCAAACACTTTCCAGCCCAGCATAGAAAGTACTGCAAAGATTGCAATTGCAACCAACAACTCGACCAGAGTAAATGCGCGTGTATATTTCATTATGTTCTAGCTTTGGCAGGATAGTTAAAGAACACAAGATTGGTAATCCCCGCTTCGACCTTACCTTGTTCTTTATTAAATAAACTGACTTGTAATTCAATTCGCTGGATTTTAGGGCTGATTGTAGATTGTGCTTTTTTATCGATTTGCCAAGTTTCCCCTTGAGAGGTCACTTGCTTGGATTGTGTTCCATCCAGCCATTCTTGATTCATTTCCATCATTGCCACTTCATTCATGGCCACAAATTGTGCTTTGGTTCTTAAAATGGCATTTGATGTCGATTGCGTATATTGCATCGCCACCTTGGTTAACGCAATCGCAGCAACAGCAAAGATCGCCAACGCCACCATCACTTCTAGTAGAGTAAATCCTGAAGCAGGTCTACGCCGAGCAACGCTCGGCCCTGCTGCAAGGCCGAAAGCTACGCTTGAGGTGCGAGGTTTCTGCCGTACTGAAAGATAAGAAGCTATGCTTCGAGTTACAGGATCAGTGAAACAACGTTTCACCCTGAGAAGCTCTGCTTCGCAAGAAGACGGAGAGCTATGCTCGATGTGAGCACTATTAAATCGAGCAAAGCTCGATCGTGTCGCAAGATGAGAAGCTATGCTTCGAGTTGCAGGATTAGAGAAACAACGTTTCACCCTGAGAAGCTCTGCTTCACAAGAAGACGGAGAAGCAATGCGTGATATAGATAGTTTCCGCACCGCAACAGAAGAACCACTCTCTGGACAATATACTAAAGACTTAATTTTCATTGACTTTGCCCAAATGATCCAGCTCAAACTCATGTCCAATCGGCTGTTGCGCATAATAAAACTGGATTCGGACAGGCTTCGCTTCACCATTTCCAAACCAGATCAGTTGAGGAGCCTTACCGCCAAGTAAGTCTTCATTTTTTGCCTTGTTATAATTTGCTGTATCTAAACTTTGTATACTCAAAGATACATTATTGGGTAATTGACGTGTCTTAAACTCTTTATACAGTTGCCAAGTGCGGTCTGCCTGCTGAATCTGTTCAAGACTTTGGTCATGATATTCATAGAGGTTATAACTGAAAGGTGCAACATCCGTCGCATTTTGAGTATTTAACGCAAAAACTTTTGCCTGATCAGTGGCTTCTTTATTAATTTTTTTCAGATCGAGAATAAACATCTCTCGGGCTTGCATGGCGCGGCGTTGATCAACCCCACCGATATTCAAAACCACAAGAGATGCCATAATCGTCATAATAACGATCACCACCATCACCTCAATCAGGGTAAAAGCCTTTTGTGAATGCTTTGGTGATCTCATTATCATTTCAACTATGCAAGCGCAGTTTCGACCAGCTTCGGTAATGCCAAAGCCTGTTCAATATAAGCGACACGTAAGGTATCTCGTGAACCCAGATAACGCTGATAGAAACTCGAATTCAGGATAACGGCTGCGCCATAGGTCAAAGACCAGATCGAAGCAAGGTAATCCCGCGTTGTCATGGTACTGTTAATGCCCAGCAAATAACTTTCCGTCATTCGAATAATGATACGCAAACGCTGTCTACGCACCTTATATAGCTCACTGAAGAGTAATTGGATACCCTGTCCAGTGGTCGAAAGCCGCTCTTCTATCTGATGGAATAAGGCCGTACGCTCAGGATGATGCAAATGGTGCAACATAAAGAAAGCCAAATGTTCAGGAAATGCCTTTTCAGTATCCTGAATCATTTCCAATAACATGCGCTCATTACGAATAATCAGCAACATATACAGCTCATCTTTACTTTGAAAATGCTTATATAACGTGCCTTTAGCAAGATCCAGCTCAGCTGCCAACGCATCCAGCGTCATGCCTGCTTCACCATTTTCTAACAGGAGTTGCTCCGCGATTTGAAAAATTAATACTTCTCGTGCTCTAAACTGAGCTTGACGATCCATTTTCACGTAATAACTCTCTTTCCTAATACAACAAAACCGTTTATTTCAAATTTAAGAGATTTTCAAAATTTTGTGTTGTAATCATGCCAATCTCTTCAACCGATTTATCATATACATCACTTAATGCTTTTGCTACAAAAGGAACATATTTCGGTTCATTGCTTTTACCGCGATAAGGCACTGGCGCTAAATAAGGACTATCTGTTTCTATCAAAAGACGATCAAGCGGCACTTGCTTTGCCACATCCCGTAAATCCTGAGCATTTTTAAAAGAAACAATCCCAGAAAAAGAAATATAGTAACCACAATCCAAAACAGCTTTTGCTGTTTCCCAATCTTCGGTAAAACAATGCAAAATACCATGGGTAGACTGTTCTGCACGAATAATATCAATGGTATCGTGCTTGGCTGCACGAGTATGCACAACCACAGGCTTTTTCACGATTTTTGAAGCTTCAATATGTCGGGCAAAGCAACGCTTTTGTTCCTCGACGAAATCTGTACTGTGATAATAATCCAGTCCCGTTTCACCCAAAGCCCACACTTTATCGGATTGAGCAAGATTGACGAGATAGTCTGTTGTCGCGCGCGCCATCACCTGTTCATCTTCACATGGATGAACACCGACAGAATACCCAACATCATCGTGTCGGGATGCAATTTCTGCCAACTTTATATGATCTTCAAGATCAACCGAAATGCCCATGAATTTCGAAACACCAGCAAGACGGGCTTGCTCAAGTGCCTGATCCAAGTCACCTTGATAAGGGCTTAGATCCAACATGGTTAAATGGCAATGCGTATCAACAAACACTCTTCTATCCTATTTACTTCATAACTACATGGTATAACTTGGACGATCCAGACCTTTGGATCCGGCCAGCAATTTCTCAGCTTCATTTTTATAATACACGCCTTTTTCACCAGCGAGCTGTATTGCAAAACCTTGTGGCTTAAAATGTGTCTGTTTATGAGAAATCCAGATCACTTTCCCAGTCAATGGAATCTTTTGGGATTGTTCTGGAAGAGTTGCTAGTACAAAAACTTCCTGTCCCATTTTCACCGCTTGTTTAGTTGGCACAAATAAACCGCCGCCTTGTACAAAAGGCATATAACTTGATTGTAAGGTCGCTTTGTCTGGAATGTTGACCTGTATAATTCCGCCCATCATTTGTGGTTGCATAACTTTCCCCTGTTCAATATTGAAACATCAAAATCTAGAACGTCTACTTTCGACGTATAAAACATCCGAATGTTTCCATCTGATTTATAGCCTTATCTTTCGTGATCGTTCATTTAATATCTATACGTCTTATATGACTGAATTATAGAAAACAATCCTGCAAACAACAAATGATGTTTAGGTTAAATACAATTTAGGGCATTTAAAAAAGCAGCTTATTTATCACTTTTTCGAATAATACGTGCCGTAGTTTTACAACAGATGACAACTTAAAAGAAATGACAACAAAAATACAGATGTGATTTAGAAAAAAAACCGCTCTTGTGAGCGGCTTTTTAACAAGGATAATAATAAAGTTTTTATTTTTCAGTACATTTATAATCAAAGTCTAATTTACTAATCGCTTGATCGGTATTTCTGGCAATGACAGAAATGTTGTTGGCCCCAGCTTCAATATAAAATTTACCACTGAACTGATTTGCGCCAGTACCACGGACATGATTGAAAGAGTAGCTATATACACATTCGTAAGCTTGTGATCCCGCATTAGACGCATTAATCTGAAAAGATGATCCATTAATATTCGAAATAAACTTCGGTTCAGCCATTGCCATGCTGGGTAAAATTACAAATGACAACGCAATCGCGATAGATTTAATTTTCATCTCAATATTCCTTATTTTTTAATATTATTGTGAAGTGTTTCACATTTTATATTCTTTTTTGATCAAGGATTAAAGAGCAATGTACATTTTAGATACAATTTTTACATAAATAATATAAAACAAGGTAATGAACTTATTTTCAGTCCAGTTCATTCCCTGTTTTATTGAAACAATCAGTCAGCCGAGTACTTAAAGCACGATTAAGCTACATTCATCAACTGAATAAACAGCTCATCCATTACCAGTTGGGTTTGAACATTCTGCTCAACCATGCGTTTTTTCTGCTGCAAATCAGAATAGATTCCAAATAGCTGCTCAAGGTTATAACACTCTACCAAACGACTAAAATCCAGATCATCATTTTTAAGCGCCTGATTGAGTTTCAAACTCACCAAATCACCCAGCAGATACTCAAACATGGTCATAAATTCTGAAAAATTAAGCTCTTTAGACCATTTGTTTGAATAGTTCAAAGGCATATTTTTTTCTGCCACCAGCTTCAACCAGTCAGTAAGGAAAATAGCGCGTTTCTGCAACCACTCACTTTTTTCAATTTCAATCGCCGTTAGCGGCATATCATTGGCAAGATTCAGCAATAATGACACTTGGCTTGATGAAATTTCTGGAATTTGCTGTTTGACAAAAGTCTGCGCATCGTCAAGCGTTAAACGATCTAACGCAAAATGCTGTAATCGACTGCGAATGGTTGCGGGTAATTTCAAATAATGATCAGCAAGTAAAATCAATACGACTCGCTCACCCGGTTCTTCTAGCGTTTTCAACAAAGCATTTGCAGAGGCTGTGTTTAATGCTTCCGCAGGCTCGATGACCACAACACGCCAGCCTTCACCTGTTTGTTGGACAAATGGCAGTAAGTCACGTATTTTCTCGATCTTGATTTTTGCGTTTTGTTTTTTATTTTCTTCGTCTGTCGTGATATGCACATAATTAGGATGCGTATCCGATTTTAGCCATTGGCAGCTTGTACATTCACCACAAGCAGCTTGTGCCTGTTTATTTAAACAAAGCACCCAAGCAACAAAACGTTCAGCAAACTCTTTTTTGGCACAGCCTTTTTTGCCATAAAATAATAACCCATGTCCCAGATGAGGAAATCGAGTACTGAGAAGTTCCCAAGTCTGTGCATGCCAGGGATACAGTGTTTTCATTTGAGTATCGACCATAATCTTATTCAAATGCACTCACAGGCATTGTATTGAGACGATCTAAATCCGCCTGTGTATCTACGCCTGGGGGTAAGTTCGCTTCTGCAACATCAATCGCAATGCGATGACCATTTTCCAAAACACGTAATTGCTCTAGGCTTTCCAGTTTCTCCAGATTGCCCTGTTCCCAAGTCACGTATTCTTGCAATAATTTCACACGGTAAGCATATAGACCTAAATGACGGAAAGCCTGTGTGTGTAGCGTTGGTACAGCTTGTTTTACGCCGTCACGATAATAAGGAATGGTCGCACGACTAAAATAAAGCGCTTCATTATGATTGCTCATCACCACTTTCACGATGCTATCACGTTGAAATTCATCTAACTGATGGATCGGCTCGCACAAAGTAGACATTGAGCATTGTGGATTATCAATCAAAAGCTGTGTGACCTGTTGTACCAGTTGAGCAGGCAATAAAGGCTCATCACCTTGTACGTTCACAATCACATCGTCTGCTGACCAACCTTTGATACGAGCAACTTCACTTAAACGATCCGTGCCAGATGGATGCTCAGGATTGGTTAAAACCACATCCACACCTTCGGCCTGACAAACCTCGGCAATACGTGGATCATCTGTTGCAACACACAAATCATCAAAACCAGCAACTTTTTTTGCTTGATCTACCACCCGCAAAATCATCGGTCGACCATGAATAAGGAGTAATGGTTTTCCTGGCAAACGAGAGCTCGCAAAACGAGCAGGAATAACAATATGCTTCATGATAGATCTCTAAGAAAGTTGAATCCCGACCTGTTTTAATTGCTGTTTTAACAACACATAACAGTCAGGTGATAATACTGCTTCGACGGGTACCACCCAAATCGGAATATTAAATTCAGGATGTTGCTTTAATAATGCCTTGAATTTTACGGCATCTTTTTCCGTGGTAATGATTGCATCTGGATTATCAAAACTTAAATCAGCAATTTCATAATCATGATGATCTGGAAATTCATGCGCTTGATATTGATCAACTTCGAGCTTACTCAAGGTCTGGTAAAAACGCTGTGGGAAACCAATACCCACCACCGCATTAAAATACTGCTTTGGATCAAACCAAGGCGCGTCCAGATTGGCATTTAATAAATAAGGCTGGCCTACTTCTAGATGCATGTTCTGCTTAGGTTGAGCAACTTTGGTATGTTCAATCACTGTACTGTGGTTTAGGCGTGATTTAGGCTCTCTTAAATAACCTTCTGGCAATAATTTCTCATTACCCAAACCACGATTTTGATCCAGTACAATCCATTCAATTTCGCGTGCTAAGGCCCAATGCTGTAAACCATCATCACTAATAATCAAGTCAAGTTGTTGATTTTGCAGTAACAGCTCGATTGCCGCTTGACGATTCGGACCAACAGCCATCGGAACTTGTGTAGACTGCACAATAAGACAAGGTTCATCGCCAGCAGCATCAGGCTCGGAGGATTGAGTAACCAAGAGCGGAAAAGGCCCTTCAGCCCCATAACCACGACTGATCACACCCACCCGAACGCCCTGCTGTTGCAAGTATTTGACCAACTGGATCAACAAAGGTGTTTTGCCGCTACCACCGACCGTAATATTACCAATCACCATGACTGGGACTGGTGCTTTATACACTTTTTTTAGACCATTTTTATAAAGTGCCCGATTGGTACAGAAGCCCAATCGATACAACCATGACAGTGGGCGCAACACCACCAACCATGAAGCCTGTTCATTCCAGGCATCCTGAATACGTTGCGCCATCGACATGCTTAGTCTTCCTCAAAATTGCGTTGATGTAATTGATAATACATACCATGCTTAGCCAACAGCTCAGCGTGAGTACCTTGCTCAATAATCTGGCCTTTATCCATCACCACGATCAGATCCGCATTTTCAACAGTTGATAAACGGTGTGCAATCACGATGGTAGTACGACCTTGCATCGCTTCATCAAAGGCTTGTTGGATAAAGTATTCAGATTCATTATCCAGCGCACTGGTTGCTTCATCTAAAATCAAGATTGGAGAATCTTTAAGAATTGCACGGGCAATCGCAATACGTTGACGCTGGCCACCTGAAAGGTTTAAGCCCTGCGCACCCAGAATTGTGTCGTAACCTTGTGGCAGATTCATGATGAAGTCATGTGCATAAGCTGCTTTCGCTGCTGCAATCACCTGCTCATCACTTGAATCTTGTAATTGACCATAAGCAATATTGTCACGTACTGAACGGTTAAATAGTACAACTTGCTGATTCACTGTGGCAATTTGAGAGCGTAAATAAGCCAGCTCAATTTCTTTGACAGCAATACCATCATAATAAATCTGACCTTCACTTAGCTCTTGAAAACGTGGCAGCATGTTAACCAATGAGGTCTTACCCGCACCAGAACGCCCAACCAAAGCAACAGTTTGTCCTGCTTTGATGGTTAAAGAGAAATCTTTAATGGCATGTGTACCATCTTCATAACGTAAGTTCGCATGATCAAATTGAATATTGCCTTTTAACACAGGTTTCAACTGACCATCGTTAACTTCTTCAGGTAAATCTAATAACTCAAATACTGAATGTGCTGCAGCCAAACCGCGTTGCAGTTTTTCATTGATATCAGTCAAATTCTTTACAGGTTTAGAAATTAAACCAGCAGCAGTAATGAATGAAATGAACTCACCCGCAGAGGTATCGCCAAACACTTGCGGACGTAGTGCTAACCAAAGGATGATTGCCATTGCCATCGACAACAAAAGCTGAATGATTGGGCTATTGATATTTTGCACCACAACCATTTTCAAACCACGACGTAAGTTTTCTTCAGAAGACTTATAAAAGCGCTTCTGTTCAAACTCTTCGCCAGTAAAGCTTTTCACAACCGAGTTTGCGGTAATGGTTTCTTGTACCACATGGTTCACATCACCCATGGTATTTTGTACTTGAATCGAGAGCTTACGCATCTTCTTCGATGCGATTCTGACCAAAATACCAATAAACGGCATGAAAACGACGATACATAGGGTTAAACGCCAGTTGGTATAGAGTAGATAACTCAACAAACCAATAACAATCAAACCATCTTTAATCAAAGTCTGCAAAGACTCAGAGGATGCCGCGGTGAGCTGCTCAACGTTATACATCAGCTTTGCGCTGATATGACCCGCACTGTTATCAAGATAATACTGAGCTGGCAGTCTTAGAAGTTTTGCATACACTTCCTGACGAATACTGAATACCAGACTCCGCGAAATCACCGCTGAGAAATATCCACCGAGGAATAAACCTACGCCACGGAAGAACATTAACAAGACGATGAGTGCAGGAAACCAGTCCAGATTCTCACGACTACCATTTTGAATTGCATCGATAATGTATTTAAGCAACTTTGCCACAGAAACTTCTGTAGCAGCGTTGATACCAAAACCAAGCAAGACAAATAAGGCAACGCCCCAATAAGATTTTAAATACGATATTAAGCGGACATAAACCTTAAAATCTTGATTCACTCAGTAAAACCTCTAGTTGGAACTTTAGTGCTGATATTGACGTTCATAAAGCCAAGCTGGCCTGCCACATCCATCACCCGAATCACATCTTGATGAGTGGCTTTCGCATCAGCAGCAATAATAAACATCAAATCGCGACGATCTTGAGCAACCTGCTTGATCGCAGTACTTAAATCGGCAATATCTTTACTGGATAAAGCCTGACCATTCACAGCATAATGCCCTGTGGAGTCTACCATGATTTCAATTTTGTGATCGAACTGTTTAGGCGGAACCCCTTGTGCATCGGGCAGTGTCAGATTTATACGACTTTGTTGACTAAAAGTCGTGGATAATAATAAAAACACCAAAATAAATAACATACAGTCAATCATTGGTGTCAAATTAATATGAATATCTTCAACTTGAGAACGTTTAAATTTCATGATGCCACCTCGGCTCAGCTTGCACGACGGTGTTCTTGTAAAGGAGACGCTTTTTTATAGAAAAGCGCAGCATGAAATAAAGTCGATTGCTGTTCCAACTCTGCAACATATTCATGCACGACACGTTGAAAATAACGATAGGCAATCATTGCAGGAATCGCAATCAGCATCCCCACGGCTGTGGTAATCAAGGCTTTTGAAATCCCAGGCATCATCATGCTGGCATTGCCCGCAGAACCGACATCAATCACCAAAAATGATTCAATGATTCCCAGTACGGTACCGAGTAAACCCAGCAAAGGTGCAATTGCACTTAATGTACCAAGGAAATTAATATTTTTTTCTAAGGCGCTAATCTCTTGCGAAGCAGCGGCTTCCATTTGCGCACGGGCAAATTGTTCACCCTGATCCTGATGATCATAACCTGCTTTTAAAATACGTCCGAGTGGACTTTTCAAAGCGTCATCCTGCTCAAGCTGTGCAATCACAGTATCAGCATCTGTCGCATTGACCAGTAAAGCCTGAGGTAAAACTTGTGATCGCTTTAAACGAATATATCGTTCAATCGTAATCGCAACCGTAAAAATTGATGACAGAATAAGGGGCAGCATTAACCAGCCACCCGCTTTCACAAGTTCCCACATATTATTCCCCAATAATATTTAAAATATAAAAGGACGTATCCTAAATATTAGTTAGGTAAACAAATATTGAGGATTCCATCCAACTCATCCAATGAGTGGTAGTGAATGACCATTTTCCCTTTACCTTTCTGGTTATGGTCAATTTTTACATTTGCTCCGAAACGTTCTGACAGTTTCTGAGTCAATTGTTCAATGTCAGGAGAAATCTGAGCCTTTTCCTTTTCAGGTTTTGGTTCACTCCACTCACGTACTAGCTGTTCAGTTTGACGTACCGATAAACCTTTTTCAATCACGATCTTCGCGACTGAAATCTGGTCTTTGGTTTTTAGCGCGAGAATAGCACGCGCATGTCCCATATCGATTTGACCTTGTTGCATCAGGTCTTTAATCGGATCAGCAAGACTCAAGAGGCGCAATAAGTTGCTCACGGTGGTACGTGCCTTACCAACGGTATCGGCAATTTCCTGATGACTTAAACCGAACTCATCATGGAAACGCTGTAAAGCCATTGCCTGATCAATTGGATTTAAATCCTGACGCTGAATGTTTTCAATTAACGCTAAAGCAATGGCAACCTGATCATTTAAATCACGCACAATCGCAGGAATTTCAGTCAAACCTGCCAATTGCGCTGCGCGCCAACGACGCTCACCGGCAATAATTTCGTATGGTTGCTGCTCATCGTCGACAGGACGAATGACAATCGGTTGCATCACACCATGTTTTTCAATCGATGCTGCAAGCTCTTGTAAGTCTTGTTCATGAATAAAGCGACGTGGCTGATATTCACCACGTTTTAATAAATTGACATCAATTTGCTTGAGTTGACCATGATCCAAGGCCTGTGCTTCAAGTTGCAATTTCTCTTTTTGAATTGAACCTAATAGCGCATCTAAACCACGACCTTTAGCCAATCCGCGTTTTTTGATGCTCATACAGCGCTTCCTTTTTTCACTTTACTTTTCTTCAATATTTCTGCAGCGAGATTCAAATATGAAATAGCGCCTTTAGAACTTTTCTCAAAATAGATCACAGGTAAACCATGTGCTGGCGCTTCCGCCAAACGGATATTACGAGGAATCACGGTCTCGTATAACTTTTTACCAAAATATTGCTCTAACTCGGCAGACACATCACGTGTCAATGCATTACGAGCGTCATACATGGTACGTAATACCCCTACAATTTCCAAGTTTGGATTAAGGGCTTTTTGTATACGGTCAATGGTTTGCGTAAGATCAGCCAAACCTTCCAGTGCATAGTATTCACATTGCATCGGGATAATCACGCCATTTACGGCAGCTAAGGCATTGACAGTAATCAAGCTAAGACTTGGCGCACAATCGACAATGATATAATCAAAAGCAGATTCTACTTCCTGCAAGGCATTTTTAAGAATGAACTCACGCCCTTCCTGTTCTGCAATTGCTAGCTCTACCCCAGCAAGTTCACGGTTCGCACCTAAAACCTTATAACCGACTTCTGCTTTCTGAATCGCAGTTTCAATCGGCACTTCACCCAGTAACACATCTGTCACCGAGTACAGTAAATCATTCTTTTGAATGCCAGACCCCATGGTGGCATTCCCTTGTGAGTCCATATCAACTAACAAGACACGTTTTTTCAAGATCGCCAAAGAGGCAGCAAGATTGACTGCTGTCGTGGTTTTCCCTACACCACCTTTTTGGTTTGCAATCGCAATAATTTGAGCCATGATTACCCTTAATATTTTTATTGAATACGTTGAAGTAAAAGTAAATGACGTTGTTCATCTAATCTCGGGACACGAAGTTCAATGATCTTACATGAATACTCATCTTTCATTTGCTCAATTTCATCAGCTGGAATCAAGCCTTTCATTGCAGCAATAATACTCTGCTCATGCATATATGGTTGTGCAGCATCGACAAAGTCGGTTAAAGACGCAAATGCGCGACTTGTAATGACATCGAACTGACCCAACTCACCAATACTATCTTCATTTTCAACACGTGTTTGAACTGCAATTACATTTTGCAGTTTCAAGTCAGCAATAAACTGCTTCAGGAAACGAATTTTTTTCCCGTTCGAATCCAAAAGGACACAAGAACGTTCTGGTTGGCATAATGCAATGATCATGCCTGGCATTCCACCACCCGTTCCTACATCTAATAAACGACCTTGCGGCAAATCATTCAAGATACTTAAGCTATCTAATAAATGTTTAACCAGCATTTCTTTCGGCTCACGAATAGCCGTTAAATTATATGCCTTATTCCACAGCACCAGAGCATCTTGATATTTCAATAAGAGTGTTAGGGTGTCCTCACTCAGGTTCAGACCCAGAGCTTGACTACCTTGCTTTAATTCTTGAAAAAAAGGATGCATAACAGTGCAACATCTCGATAAATTTGCTGTGCAGTATACCCATTTCTGATACAAGGCACAGTAGAACTTGTTGAACGATTATGCAGTTAATCATTTACAAGCATGATAAACTGCACAATCCATTAAGTTTTTGTCTTTTCTTAGGCAAATCAAAGATAGACAAAGCAATTTTTGTTATACGAAAGCGCCTTGCTTGATTTGTTGATCAAGCTGTTCTAAACGCTCAGGTGTTCCCACATCAACCCAGATCGCCTGCATCTTTTCTGCTGAAACTTGCTGCTGTTGCATCGCCTGTTTCAACAATGGTGCCAAAGGTCGCTTGCCATTTTCTAGCCCAGTAAACATGTGTGGCGCTAAAACAGCAACACCACTATAGGTTAAGGCTTCGCCCAACTGCTCCTGCTCAAAAGTATAAGCTAAATCATTTGCCAGGATGAAGTCTCCTTTTAAATGTTGAGGCGGGTTTTCGACCAAAACCAAATGCGCCTGCTTATCTTCTAACTGAACATTTAACAGCGTTGAAAAGTCCATCGTGGTCCAGACATCCCCATTCACCAAAATGAACGGCTCCTCACCCAGCAATGGCAAAGCATTGATGATACCGCCTGCTGTTTCCAGACCTTCGCCTTCGTGTGACCACAAGATAGTGACACCAAATTGTGAACCATCACCTAAAGCAGCAACAAGCTTATCGCCTAACCAAGCCGTATTGATCACAATCTCTGTGACACCAACCTTCTGCAACTTTTCAATATGCCAGACAATCAGCGGTTTCCCACCGACTTCGAGCAAAGGTTTTGGCGTATGCAAAGTCAGTGGACGCATGCGATTGCCTAAACCAGCAGCAAGAATCATCGCTTTCATTATGCTGCTACCTCGTAATCACCATATTGCGCAATAAACTTAGGCATGACAACGTCACGGATAAATTGCATAAAGTCATTCAACTCATCATAACCTTGGCTTTCTTCAAGTAAGTACCACATCACTCGCGGTAAATCTTTTAAGTAACCTGATTTGCCATCACGTTCGAATAAACGGACAAAAATACCTAAAATCTTGATGTGACGCTGAATCGCCATCAGGTCTGCATCACGCTTAAACTGATCAAAACTACGATTTTCTTTGGCAGAAGCGGGTAATAAGTTATAGAACACTTCAAACCATTGATAAACACGCTCAGCATTCCATTGCACGTAGGCATCACGCGTAATCGAAATCAGATCATAAGTATCTGCGCCAATCACAGCATCCTGAAAATCAATCACCCCTAATTCTTGTTCATTTTCAATTTTCATTAAATTACGACTATGAAAATCACGATGTACAATTACTTGCGGCTGCTGAGTTGCTTCGATCGCCAGAAAATCAAATGCTTGTTCAATGGTTTCCAACTGCTGCTCTGTCGGCTGAATCTTTAATGAAGGCAACATCCATTCAGTTAGCAAACGCATTTCAGTCATGAGCTTTTCATAAGAATAAGCTGGCAAATGAGCCTGCCCATCAATCTGTTGCAGCTCAATCAACTGTTTAAAGCTTTGAGCATAATACTCATCTACTGTTTTATCATTCAGTAATGTTGATAGCACCACATCACCAAAATCTTCCAGTAGCAATAAACCCAATGTCAGGTCTTTAGCCACGATATGCGGAACACGCACACCATTTTTGTCAAAGAACTCATCGATATTTACAAATGGTGCACAATCTTCTTTTTCAGGCGGCGCATCCATGAGCATATATGTTTTGTTTTGTAACTTAATTCGTGCATAACGACGAAAGCTTGCATCTCCTGCTAAAAAGTTGATCTCGAATTGATCAGATTGGAGAGTGGCTTGAAGCCAAGTTTGTATCAATTGTTCACGTTGTGTATTCATTTGCAATAAAATCTAAAACTAGCTGAGATTTTGAAAGCTTAAGTGTAGCCACTTATCAACTTTTTCTCTATGATGCGACAATAATTAATTGTGAATTAGCGTACTGGTTAATGAGACAATGAAACATCAGTTTAAATTTAATCCTTTAGCAACAGCTATTTTGACACTCTTGTGTGGCGGCTCGATTCAATCCAGTTTCGCGGCACAAGCTGATGCTGTCTCTACGCTTGACAACAAACAGCTCAAAGCAGCCATTCGAAATCAAGGACAGCAAGACCAAGAAAGTTATCCTGGGGAACATTTTTTCCAGCAATATTATGTAGACAAATCTGCACCAGAAGCCCAATTGCGTGATAACCGCTATTTAAGCTCTTCTTTTTGCCAAGGGACTTGGGTAACACCAATTAATCCTGAAACAAAAGCGGGAGATGCGAGTACCACAACTTCAGTGATTACCGCTGACTATGGACACTACAATCCAGCGGGCGATTCAGTTCTGCAAGGCAATGTCGTCATCGATCAGGAAGGCCGTACTATTCGTGCCGATCAGGTCACTATTGACTCAACACAAACGCATGCCAATGCCGAGGGTCGAGTACAACTTGCTCAATCAGGTCTCCTCACCCAAAGTGATGCAATTGACTATAATTTAAAGACCCAGACTGGGGATTTAAACAATAGTTTCTATATCTCAGAACAACAACATGCACATGGTCATGCCACTCAGATCAAACGTGCCAACGAAAATCTGGTGATCTTTAAAGATGCAAGTTATACCGCATGTCCACCAGAACAAAAACCAGCATGGAAAATCCAGGCCAAAGAGATTGAGTTAAATCAGGATACAGGTCGTGGTGTCACACGCGGTACAAAATTCTATGTTAAAGATGTGCCCGTACTTGCCGTTCCGTATTTCAATTTCCCAATTGATGACCGCCGTACTACAGGTTTACTGAGTCCAAGCTTTGGCTATAGTAATGATGGTGGCGCACAACTTGCCGCACCAGTTTATCTAAACCTTGCACCGAATTACGATCTTACGCTCACACCAAGCTTTATGAGTAAACGTGGGGCGAAATTAGATGCTGAATTCCGCTACATGACCGAAAGCTTTGGTTCTGGTCGTATTTGGGGTGGTTATATTGCTCAAGATAATCAATATGACAATGAAGACCGTGAAGACCTCCACTTTCTCCATAACTGGAGAATCAATGATCAATGGTCGACCAATCTAGAATATAACTACGCATCAGATAAAGATTATTTTTCAGACTTTAATAACAACCCCAACACACGTACAGATCTAAATTTACGTCGTGCCTGGGAACTGAATTATGGTAATGGTATCCCTGGTCTTAGAGCTCAGTTAAAAGTCGAAGACTTCCAGACCTTGGATAAAACGATTAAAGATGCAGATAAACCTTATGCGCGATTGCCGCAATTCTTATTAAATTATGTCACTGGTGATCCACAAGGCCTCCAATATGAATTTAATAATGATACCGCATACTTCAAGAAATCAATTGAAGATGGTTCCGCACTTGAATCAAGTGGTACCCGTATCTACAACCAGTTTGCAGTTCGATATAATTATCTAACGCCATCATGGTTCTATGTCGTTCCAGAAGTTTCTGTTCGCAGTATCAATACTTTCTTCGATCAGGATTCAAAAGAAGGCCGTGGATTATCAGCTTCAGATGACTTAGAAAAATCAGTTGTCGTTCCTCAATTTACACTTGCTACAGGAATGACATTTGAAAAAGATGGTAAGTACTTACAAAGCATTTCACCTCGTGCTTTCTATGCTTATTCACCATATAAAAAACAGGATGATCATCCAAACTTTGACTCTACTTCAGCGTCAATCAATTACGACCAACTATTTAACCCCTACCGTTTCTATGGTCATGACCGTTTAGATGACAATAACTTCCTATCACTTGGCGTGACTTATAGCCTTTTAGATACGGAAGGTTTAGAACGTATCAAAGCAAGTGTTGGACAAAGTTACTATTTCAGTGATCGTCGTGTAAGCCTAAACGAAAAACTAGATGAATTTGATACACAACGCCGTACAGGCCCGATTGTGAGTTTATCTAGCCAGCTCAACCAGAACGTTACGATCAGTTCAAATGCTGCATGGATGTCAAACGGTGACAATGCACAGCGCGATTTCCAAGCCTACTATACAGGCGACAAAGGTAATCTCTATAACTTAGGCTATTTCTACCGCAAAGATATTCCTGATCGTCAAAATTCTTACGATCAAGTGGTTGCATCCTTTATACAACCTGTAAAAGACAATTGGCGTATTATGGGTCATGCTCAATACGACATCGACAACAATGTCATGCGCGAATATCTACTTGGCGTAAATTATGAATCTTGTTGTTGGGCTGTGTCAGTCTATGGCCGTTCTTACTATAACGATCTGGATGATCCAAATACCCCAGACGTTCGTAAAAAGAATGCGGTTATGGCTGAATTCACGCTAAAAGGTCTTGGTGCTTTAAACAATAAGCTCGCTTCACTTCTGGAGAATAGAGTTTTAGGTTTCAACAAAATTAATCAATCTTGGACACAACGTTAATGAAGATAAAACCTTTTCAACATATCTTTAGAGCCACTGTTCTCGCTGCCCTAATTTCTTCATCAATGCAAAGCTTTGCTCAACCAACGGATGAGGTTGTTGCAATTGTGGATAGTAGTGTCATTCTTAAAAGTGATTTAGAACAAGGTGTTGCTGAAACAGAACACCAATTAAAAGCACAAAACAAAACTGTTCCACCGCAACAATACTTGCAAATGCAGGTTTTAGATCAACTGATTGTACGTCAAGCGCAACTGGAACAGGTTAAGCGTTACGGTATTAAAGCTGATGAGAAAAGCTTGAATGCTGCTGTACTGAAAGTTGCAAATCAGTCGGGTGCAAACTCACTAGAAGCTTTTCAGCAAAAGCTAGATGCTATTGCACCAGGTACTTACGAAAACTTGCGTAACCGTGTTGCGGAAGATCTTGCAATTGGCCGTTTACGTCAGCAACAAGTGATGTCACGTATTAAAATCAGTGACCATGATGTTGAAAACTTCCTGAAATCACCAGAAGGTCAAGCTGCACTGGGTACACAAGTTCACGTCATCCATATGCGTATCTCTGGTGATAATACCAATGATGTACAGCAAGTCGCTCAGCAGGTTAAACAATCACTCACTACCAGTGATGACCCTAAAGCGATTAGCAGCAAGTTTTCAACTGGTGCTGTAAAAGTAGATGGTCTTGATATGGGCTTCCGTTCATTATCAGAGATTCCAACAGAATTGGCAGCACGTATAACTCCACTTCAAGTGGGACAAACAACCGAGCTAATCAATGTACGTGATGGAACACACGTATTAAAGTTATTAGAACGTAAGCAAAATGAACAAAAAGCGCTGGTTCCACAATACAAGACTCGCCATATTCTGATTCAACCATCAGAAGTCGTGAGCTTAGATCGCGCCAAGCAAATGATTGATAGCCTCTACAATCGTGCTAAAGCGGGCGATGATTTCGCAACCTTGGCAGCTACTTATTCAAATGATACAGGCTCTGCACGTGATGGCGGTAGCTTAGGCTGGGTTAGCCCAGGTGTGATGGTGCCTGAGTTTGAAAAAGTAATGAAAGAGACACCTGTTGGTCAAGTTAGCCAACCCTTCCAAAGTCAATTTGGCTGGCACATTCTGCAAGTCACAGATACTCGTCAACAAGATATGACCAAAGAAGTGCAAGAGCGTATGGCACGTCAAATCTTGGGCGAACGTCAGTTTGATACTGAAGTAGACAGCTGGATGCGTGAACTTCGCGCCAATGCTTATGTTGAAATCAAAGATGCTAACCTAGACTCTAAAGCTCAGCAAAAAAAGTAAGTTGAGCTTAAGTGAAGTGAAAATGTCAGCCACGTGCTGGCATTTTTATTACCCAGAAAAATACAAATAAAAAAAATAGCGGCAATTGCCGCTATTTTTCTACATTACAAATCAATTATTTGTAACGATCAACCATTTTCTCTAAAGAAATTGGACGAATTTTGTCTGCATGACCTGCTGTACTGAATGCTTCGTAACGAGCAACACAGATTTCTTTCATTGCTTCAACAGTTTCACCAAAGAATTTACGTGGATCAAATTCACTTGGTTTTTCTGCCATCATACGACGCATTGCACCCGTAGAAGCCAAACGTAAATCGGTATCAATATTAATCTTACGCACACCATGTTTAATCGCTTCTACAAGCTGATCTACAGGCACACCATAAGTTTCTTTAATATCACCACCGTACTGGTTAATCACAGCTAACCATTCTTGCGGCACAGAGCTTGAACCATGCATTACAAGATGCGTGTTTGGCAATGCAGCATGAATTTCTTTGATACGGTCAATTGCAAGAATATCGCCTGTAGGTGGACGAGTAAACTTATACGCACCGTGTGAAGTACCAACAGCAATTGCCAAAGCATCCACATTGGTATCAGCAACGAATTGAGTCGCTTCTTCAACAGAAGTTAGTAATTGAGAGTGATCAAGTACGCCTTCAGCGCCAACACCATCTTCTTCACCAGCCATACCAGTTTCAAGGCTACCTAAGCAACCAATCTCACCTTCAACTGAAACACCACAAGCATGCGCCATTGCAACCACACGACGGGTTACATCAACGTTATAATCATAAGATGTTGGTGTCTTACCATCCGCACCCAATGAACCATCCATCATAACTGAGCTAAAGCCCAACTGGATCGAACGTTGGCAAACATCTGGACTTGTACCATGATCTTGGTGCATTACCACTGGAATATGTGGCCACTCTTCAATCGCAGCTAAAATAAGATGACGTAAGAAAGGTGCACCTGCATATTTACGCGCACCAGCTGAAGCTTGCACGATCACAGGTGAATTTGTTGCATCCGCAGCGAGCATGATTGCACGCATTTGTTCTAAGTTGTTTACGTTAAACGCTGGTACGCCGTAGTTATATTCTGCAGCGTGATCCAAGAGCTGGCGCATTGAGATTAGAGCCATAATATCCTCCCAGGTAATGCGCCATATTCTACATGTTGATTTATTTCAATTCAGCAACTAATCACAGGAATTATAAAAAAATCTTTAATCTTTTGTGTAATTTGAGTAGCAAATCTTACTAAATAATAAAAAAGACCAAATCACAAAATAATTTGGTCTTTTTTTGAAAAACTTTCTCTGTCAGAAATCGCTTAAATCAAAGTAGTTTCAGACTTAGCAATAACCATCCAGACGCGTTAAAGGCAATTTCTTACCAATCGCTTTTTCAATTTCAGGCAAATAGAAAGCATCATCTTCCGATAAGAAGCTAATACTTACACCCTGCGCACCTGCACGACCGGTACGACCAATACGATGTACATAGTCATCAGACTGTTCAGGTAAGGTAAAGTTAATCACGTGCGAAACGCCATCCACATGGATACCACGACCCGCAACATCAGTCGCGATCATAATATTGTTCTTACCTTGCTTAAATTGATCCAGCATCTTCAAACGCTTATCTTGTGCAATTTCGCCCGACAACATACCAACACGATAACCATCACGCTTTAAATGATCATACAAACGACGCACCTGATCACGACGATTCGCAAAGATCATCACCTTATCAATCGGTTCTTCGCGCAAAATCTCTTGCAATAGTTTGTATTTATCTTCTTTCGCAACCACATACACACGCTGTTCAACGTCATTATTGGTTTTTTGCTCAGGTTCAATTTCTACCGTAACCGGCTCAAATAACCATTGACGTGCAAGATTAAGAACATCATAGCTAAATGTTGCAGAGAACATTAAAGTTTGGCGTTGCTCTTTAAATGGTGAAAAACGAACAATTCTCTTTACTGACGGGATAAAGCCCATATCGAGCAAGCGATCTGCTTCATCAATGACCAAGAATTCAATTTTATCTAACCAGACTTCTTTTTGCTCGACAAAATCAATTAGACGACCAGGAGTAGCCACAATAATATCGACAAAATTACGGTCTAACATTTTCTTTTGTTTTTCAAAATCTACGCCACCCAACAAAGTGACCAGATGTAAATTTGAAAATTTGGTTAATGCTTGTGCATCACTTTCGATCTGTAACGCTAACTCACGAGTTGGCGCTAAAATTAACGCACGTGGCTCACCACGAAAACGCTGTTCTTGAACTGGATTATTTAACAGATCATTGATCACGCTAATCAAAAAAGCAGCGGTTTTACCCGTACCCGTTTGCGCTCGACCAATGGCATCATGCCCTGCTAATGTATATTTTAAAACCTTTTGCTGAATTGGGGTCATTTTTGTAAAACCCAAAGCATCAATCGCTTTCTTCAACTGCGGATGTAAATTTAAGGTTTCAAAACCAGACGTCATATATGCTCTCGAACCATCAATGACCAAAAGAAAGTGGCTATTATAAACAAAAACGCCCCAAATTACATTGGAGCGTTTTTATATTGCGTTAAAGCAACAAATTAGTCTAAAGGCTGAACGTTTTCAGCCTGGAAACCTTTTTGTCCTTGAACAACACTGAATTCTACGCGTTGGCCGTCACGTAAAGAACGGTGGCCATCACCCATAATTGCGCGGAAATGAACGAATACGTCATCACCACCATTACGCTGAATAAAACCAAAGCCTTTAGTGTCGTTAAACCACTTTACTACGCCTTGTTCACGAGCTGTCATAAGTCAATCCTCAGATATTGAAAGATAAGGACCTTCCGGTGTTGCAAACAGCAGAGCCAACAAGGTTTTAAAATATTTATAATTTTAAAGCTTGTAATCATTCTGTAAAACTATCAACAATTTCCGGTTACATCCATTTGTTATAGGGTTTATTACATTAATATTGTATTAAACTCTTCCTAAAACGCATCGAGCTTAGCACGGGTTTATGACAATTAATAGGATTATTTTTAGTTATTTCCACATGTTCTATCAGGTTTTTTCAATAATTTAGCTGTTTTTTTAATGAAATTTTTATCATAAAAATTACGCGAAAATTTGTTAACATACGTTTGAATGGAACAATTTAAATGCTTATGACTGGTACACCAAATTCACCTGAAATTATTGATGCCTTGGGACAACCCTGCCCAATGCCCCTATTGATGTTAAAGCGCGCTTTAAAAAAAGCAGACCGTCCAACACAGTTTTTATTGAAATCATCAGATCCACACAGTGAAATTGATGTAACACGATATTGCCAAATTCAGCAACTTCAGTGCCAGACACAAAAAATTTCAGACAATGAATTTCACTATTTAATTGAATCTATATGATTCTTTGCTAAACTCTTGGTAAAGATAAAATAGTTAACTTTACATTTCTATACTCAAATTTCCTTAGTGATGAAGAACATTCGCATTAAGATGAAATTGTTGACTCAAATACCATCCTATAAGGAGACTCCATGACTACTGACAGCAGCAATCAATTGATGCCCCTGTCATTGTCTGCGCCAGGCGTAAACCTTGGTGCATATATCAGTACTGTCAATCAAATTCCAATTTTAACGGCCGAGCAGGAAAAAGAACTTGCTGAGCGTTATTATTATGACCAAGACCTTGATGCTGCCAAACTTTTGGTAATGTCACACCTCCGCTTTGTCGTACATATTGCACGTAGCTATGCAGGTTACGGATTACCACAAGGTGATCTCATCCAAGAGGGTAACCTCGGGTTAATGAAAGCAGTTAAGCGCTTTGATCCGAATATGGGCGTTCGCTTAGTTTCTTTTGCAGTGCACTGGATTAAAGCTGAAATTCATGAATATGTGATTCGTAACTGGCGTATCGTTAAAATCGCGACCACCAAGGCACAACGTAAATTATTCTTTAATTTACGTAGCCTCAAGAAATCAAGTAAACGATTGACGCTAGAAGAAGCAAAATCGATTGCTAATGATTTAAAAGTAACACCTGAGCAGGTGTTAGAAATGGAAGGTCGTTTAACCGCTTATGATGCTGCTTTTGAAGCGCAAGGCGATGATGATGACGATACACCACATACTGCTCCAGCGTTGTATTTAGAAGATAATCGTTACGATCCAGCACGCCTAGTTGAAGAAGAAGACTACGAAGAGCAAAGTACTTCTGCTTTACACGAGGCAATGGATCAGCTTGATGACCGTTCGCGTAATATTCTGCAACGTCGCTGGTTAGATGATGATAAGTCAACTTTGCATGAGTTGGCGGCTGAATATAACGTTTCTGCTGAGCGTATCCGCCAGTTAGAAAAGAATGCAATGGAAAAAATCAAAACCGCTATGTCAGCGAGTTAAGATTAAATCAAACACAAGGGCTTTCATGCCCTTTTGTTTTATCTGGCTTTGTTTAAACATCCGAATATGTTAACTTTGTTCATCAAGTTTCTTGTTCCATTCTCATTATGTGGATAGCAATCTCGGCGCTTAATCTTGCGCTTGCAGTCATGGTCGGTGCTTTCGGTGCGCATGGTCTTAAATCTTTTGCTACACCAGAGCAGCTTGCTTGGTGGGGTACAGCAACCCAGTACTTTTTCTATCATGCGTTGGGCTTACTGATTTTAGGTGTCCTACATAAAACCACGCCAACATTCTCTATAAAAATTCCTTATATTTTGATCCAAATTGGCATCACCTTTTTCTGTGGTTCGTTGTACATTATGGCGCTTGGTCTACCGAGAATCTTAGGTGCAATCACCCCAATTGGCGGTGCATTTATGATTGCAGGCTGGGTAATACTCGCATGGCAAGCGATTAAGCATGCGAAATAAGGATTTATCATGCACATCTATTTAAATGGCGAGTCAACAGACACGTCTTGTGAAAATCTACAGCAACTCATTCAAAGCTTGGCGCTTGAAGGTAAACGCTTCGCTGTAGAGAAGAACCAACAGATTATTCCGAAAAGTAGACTTGAGCAGACCTTAATTGCTCCTGAAGATCGTATTGAAATTATTCAAGCTGTTGGTGGCGGCTAATTGGCTAAAAATGGAGTAAGCCCATGCAAGATTCCCCTTTAATTATTGGTTCACGTACATTTCAATCACGTTTATTGGTCGGAACTGGTAAATATAAAGATTTAAATGAAACCGATTTAGCCATTCAAGCAAGTGGTGCAGAAATTGTCACCGTTGCGATTCGTCGTGTAAATATCGGTCAGCATGCCGATCAACCGAATCTACTTTCAGTGATTCCACCTGAGAAATACACGATTTTGCCCAATACCGCAGGTTGTTTTGATGCAGATAGTGCGATTCGTACTTGTATGCTGGCACGTGAGCTACTTGATGGTCATAATCTGGTGAAATTAGAAGTACTCGGTGATGAAAAAACCTTATATCCAAATGTCACTGCAACCCTAAAAGCTGCACAGACCTTGATTGATAATGGTTTCGAAATCATGGTGTATACATCGGACGACCCGATTGTTGCTCAAGAACTTGAAAGCATGGGCTGTGTTGCGATTATGCCTTTGGGTAGTTTGATTGGTTCTGGTCTTGGTATTTTGAATCCACATACCATTTCAATCATTAAAGAAAATGCCAAGGTTCCTGTCTTGGTAGATGCGGGTGTTGGTACAGCCAGTGATGCAGCCATTGCAATGGAACTCGGTTGTGATGGCGTTCTTATGAATACGGCGATTGCTGCCGCTCAAAACCCGATTTTAATGGCTTCTGCGATGAAAAAAGCCGTTGAAGCAGGTCGTGAAGCATTTTTAGCAGGTCGTATGCCACGTAAGCGTATGGCGAATGCGAGTTCACCAGAAACTGGCTATTTCTTTAAGTAAGCAAAATATTAAAGGGAGCTTTTGGGCTCCCTTTTTTAATCGCCAAAACACTCATTTCTTTCTAGCATTTTAATGCTATCTGTAATGAACTTTTTATATCATTCACAATATATTTTGGTGCAAGGATAAACAAAAGCATTTCAGCCCAATACGGCTCACTCTTAGCATACACTTCCATCGATAATTTTTTCATTAATTGGCAATAATCATGATAAGCAATGCGGTGAGTTTTTTAGTTCACAGGACCATCAAACAAATTAAAAATCGTATTAAGTTCATATTGTGTTATATCAGCATTCCTTCCAATCGGTTGAGGATAAAACTCCTTTAATGTTGAATATTTAAACAACAACCAGTTTAAAGAATAAATGACTCTGGAATCATAAACTGCATAAGCCTGATGATCCATAAATGATGCTACTTTTGATAAAGAAGAGATCACTGAAAAAGTAGTTCTTGTTAAAGCACCTTTTGTAAGTTCATTTTCAAATTTAAGCAATAACAGATCATTTTTAGGATTTTGCTTAAAAGAACGTATACCTCCCCATTCTTGAATCAACCAGTACCGACCAGCTAAATCATCTGAATTCAATAAAGAATTGAAATTATGTTTTAAATAAATATTTTGCTCAAATATGGAGGC
Source organism: Acinetobacter sp. NRRL B-65365 (assembly GCF_001605865.1). Taxonomy (NCBI): domain Bacteria; kingdom Pseudomonadati; phylum Pseudomonadota; class Gammaproteobacteria; order Moraxellales; family Moraxellaceae; genus Acinetobacter; species Acinetobacter sp. NRRL B-65365. The sequence continues at coordinate 85,475 of NZ_LRPD01000027.1, forward strand.
AAGATGCACAGGGATTGGTAATGGATTACTTTCTGGCAACTCCCATACAAAATATTTTTCTAACGGATGCTGTTTCGCTAGCTCTTTCAATATTTGAATTAGCTGATCCATGATTCTCTCAATTCTAAATATTTAATATTCGATTTAAATTTTGCTTCGCCCTTTGCTCAAAATTCTGTTGAAAATATTCCGTTTGATACAGTGGTTCTGCTTGATAAAAATGCGCTAAAACTTCTTTTCTTTTAATAGAATAAATCCCAGAATCTACCCAAGCATACTCTTTTTGAATCTGTTGTTCATATTCCTCAAAACGCGCTGGAGATGCAGCCAAGATCCCTAAATCAATATCCAGTAAAAATTGCAAATCCAACTCATCAGTCGATGCATGCTTTTGCGTCGCAACAATCCATCGCTTTATCTTTTGAAAAACATCTGCTGATAAATTATGAGCTACATATTGCTCAAATAGCTCGGCACTCTTCAATTCATTATCTTTCGCTTGCGGATCATAAACCGCATCATGGAACCAAAGTGCCAATGCAACAGCATTTGCATCATTCAAATTGGCTCGAATCGATTCAAGCAACACCAAACATTCATACAAATGCTGAACTGTATGATAAGCGCGCTGCTTTTCACTATAGGCAGCAATCAACTTATTAAAAATTTTCTGCGGTTCAGAAAAATGATAATACTGATGTAGCTCAAACCATGATTTTTCTAATACGGCTAAATATTGCTGCATTGCCAATTCTCACTGAATTGCTTTATTAAGCCATTTTGCTAAAGATTCAGCATCTTTACGCTCAAGAAAAAGCTGATACAAAGTGCAGGAACCAAGCTCTTGTTTTAGTTCCTGCTGGCGCATGGGATGATTACCAAATCGAAATCGTCGAGTACCATCTGTATCTAATGGTAATGCGTACACTCCATAACTGCGAGGTTCTGTTAATTGCCCTTTAACACAAACTTGATCAGACGATATTGCATACTTTAATAAATGCTCTTTGGTTAACATCCCACCCTGCCCAAGGCAAACTTACGCTGCGTGTTGCTCATCTCGCTTAAAGACCAACTCTTTATCCGATGAACTTTCAGCATCAAAGTAATAACCTTCACTATCAAATGCTTTTAATTGTTCTACTTGGCTTAATTTATTTTCAATCAAGTATCTTGCCATCAGACCACGCGCTTTTTTCGCATAGAAGCTAATGACTTTATATTTTCCGTTCTTCTGATCCAGAAATACTGGCTTAACAATTTCCGCCTGAATATTCTTTTCATTCACAGACTTATAATATTCGTCAGAGGCTAAATTTACCAATACTTTCGAATTAATTTCAGATAAATCTTGGTTAATTTGATCCGTAATGATGCTGCCCCAGAATTCATATAAATTATGCCCACGAGCATTTTTTAATTTAGTACCCATTTCTAAACGGTACGGCATCATCAAATCCAAAGGACGCAACAATCCATAAAGACCAGACAACATACGCAAATGCTGCTGGGCAAAATCAATATCTTGATCTTTTAAGTGATAAGCATCTAAACCAGTATACACATCCCCTTTAAAAGCAAACATCGCTTGGCGTGCATTGGAAAAATCAAAATCAGCATTCCAGTCACGGAAACGCTCTACATTTAAATTGGCAATTTTTTCGCTTACCGTCATTAACGACGCGATTTCAGTTGCCGAAAGCTTACGGCATACATCAATCAACTGCTGTGATTGTGCCAACAAACGTGGTTGAGTATATGTATCTGTAGGAAGTGCTGTTGTGTAATCAAGTGTTTTAGCAGGAGAAATTAAAGCAAGCATAATCAATCAAACATAAATTTATCTTGGTGAAACTATAACAGTTGATAATTTTTAATGCCAATTCGTGTTTTCATTCTTCATTATCGGTAAAATAGTGGATTCTTCCATTATCCATTGCGTATCTTATGTCTGAGCAATTATTCATCCAAGGTCCTGTTGGTCAAATTGAAATGTTTGTCGATCAACCTCAAGGTGAAGTCACAGGTTTTGCTGTTGTCTGCCATCCACATCCTTTGCAAGGCGGGACACCAAATCATAAAGTTCCTGTACTACTGGCTCAGATTTTTAATGAAATGGGCTGTGTAGTTTATCGTCCAAGTTTCCGTGGTCTGGCAGGCAGCGAAGGCACACATGACCAAGGGCACGGCGAGACTGATGACATTATGGCTGTGATTGAATATGCCCGCGAGAAGCATGCAGGTTTGACCTTCTATGCAGGTGGTTTTAGCTTTGGTTCACATGTTTTGGCAAAATGCCAAGCACAACTCAGCGATGAATTACGTCCAAAACAATTGGTGCTCTGTGGATTACCAACAGGTTCTGTGGTCGATTTACGCCACTATAAAACCCCTGCAATTGACGGCGATATCTTATTTGTTCATGGCGAGCAAGATGACATTACCTTGCTATCAGATATGATTGCATGGGCAAAGCCGCAAAAACATCCAATCACGATTTTGCCAGGTGCCAATCATTTCTTTACAGGTTACTTAAAACAGCTCAGACAAGTGATTGCTCGCTTTTTAAAACTGTAGACTTAACAACAAATTACTAAGAAAACTATACGTCTTTTCAATCCAATGTCTGTTATATCAGTATAGATGTACAGACATTCGGGTTCTTTAATGAAATTAAATAAAAAACAAGGACTTTTTTTAAAGCAAACCATTGAACAATGGCAACAACAAGGCACCATTACGCCTGATGTTGCCAATGAGTTAAAGCATAGTTTTTCGATTCGTCCTTTTGACTGGGAACGCTTGGCAAAATACTCTTTCTGGATTTCGATGATTTGTGCCGTGATTGCCATTGCCGCAATTACAGCGGATCAGTTCTTGATGGAACTGATTGAAAAAATATTTATTGATTCCAAAATCATTCCTTGTCTGATTTTTGCAGGAGTTGCGGCGGCCTTTTATGGCTTTGCATATCGTCGACGTAAAACCAAACCACTGCATCAATTTAGCAATGAAGCCATTATTTTTGCTGGTGTCCTTTCCACAGCAGCATCTGTTGCTTATTTCGGACAAGCGATTGATACAGGCAGCGGACATTTCTCTTTGTTATTCCTGCTCTCAACCCTCATTTATGCCGCTCTTGCCTTCTGGTTTCCATCCAAACTGATTTGGGTATTTTCATTACTTTCATTGGGTTCATGGTTTGGAACTGAAACAGGTTATATGTCTGGTTGGGGTGCATATTATCTAGGGATGAACTTCCCTTTACGGTTTGTGTTCTTTGGTGGAGTACTGATTGGATTAAGTCTTCTCTTTAAACGTTATGCGCATTTTAAAGACTTTGCGCACTCAACTTATGTCATGGGATTGCTTTATCTATTTATTGCCTTATGGCTTCTATCAATCTTTGGCAACTATGGTGACTTAAGTAGCTGGTATAACGTTAAACAATATGAGCTGTTGCATTGGGGTGTTTTATTCGCATTTATTGCCATCATTGCAATTGTCTATGGTTTGAAACATGACGATGCCACCTCACGTGGTTTTGGTATCACCTTCTTATTTATCAACCTATATACCAAGTACTTTGAGTTCTTCTGGAATGGTATGCATAAAGCCATTTTCTTTATTATATTGGCAGCATCTTTCTGGTGGTTAGGTCGACATGCCGAAAAACTCTGGAATTTAGAGTTTCTATCCAGCCCATCTCAAAATAAGAAAGATCGTCTAGGAGAATGATTACTGGAAGTCACTCTAATTCAAACCAAAGATGCGGAATACTGTAAGCTGCTGTGATTGATAAAATTGCATCGGCCTATAGCCGAAACCACAACGGGATTTGGTTGAAGTGGTGTATACACTAAGACAAGTGATGAATGTTAAGGGTTAGTTATGGAAAAGGATTGTTTAAATATTCAAAGCTATAGAATCAGAGCAAATGAGGAAGCCCATCTCGTGCTACCAGAGCAATCCTATTTCATCATCTTGATTGTCAATGCTGAAAAAATCCGACCTGAATGGCGTAATTGGATTTGTGAGCAGATTGTCTATTCAAAACGATGCATTCAAGCAATGGTGACAGGATATGAGTGCTCTATTTGGGATGATATCCTAGATGAAACCTATCTAGGTTTTTATAACTATCAACCACCAGTCAATCATTGCTTCATGACAACCTGGCATGAAAATGAAACTTTAGAAGATATTACGGAATTTGCAAAATTTAGTATGCAATTGGAAGATGTTTCAAACTTAGTCATTGTACATATTGAATAAAAGGTAAATAAAATGAAACTCGCAGAAGCGCTATTACTTCGAAGTGATCAACAAAAAAAGCTTGCTTCATTAAAACAACGGATCAATGCCAATGTGTTGGTACAAGATGGTGATGAACCAAGTGAAGATCCAAATGAGCTAATCAAACAAGTGTTTGCTTTAACCCAAGAAAGCAATCAATTGATTTGTCGTATTCATTTGACCAATGCACAAGCAAAATTAGAGGATGGTAAAATATTGCTATCCCTATTAAGCTTACGTGATAATTATGCAGAACAGCATAAAATTCTCGTTGATGCGATTGCCAATACCCATCGTGAATCTGATCGTTATAGTTCACGAGAGATTAAATGGAAAAAGGTTATCCCTGTTTCTAGCTTGCAAAAACAAGCCGATGATATCAGCGCGAAACTACGCGATTTAAATATCAAGATTCAGGCTGCCAATTGGCAGATTGATTTAGTCGAATAGACAACAGATTTTGTGAATTTAGTTCACAATCACAGTTTGGACATACTGGGCGAGTACAAGATCCTGCATCCGCTTGAGGGATTGAAAATAATTCAGGCGGCTACGGAAGCATGTGAGCCGTGCATCAATCTTCACAGATTAGGCTCAGCACCATGTACCTAGTAAACCTTTGCCGAAAGTAAAGTGACTCGTTACTTCGCATTACCATGTACTGACAGTATGTTCATTTAATTAAATAATAAGGAAAATAGATGTAATACCAGCAGCCATCTAGTATGTTGAGCGAGCATCCCCGTACTCAGGCCACCATGATTGAAAAATTTATTAATTGTGAATTTGAATTTATCGAGTTGGATAAAAACCTATTTCAAATCAAAGTAAATCTTTATGGCAAAATTTAAAGTTTCATTATTTTGTGTTTTTCTACCTCAACCACTATTAACTATCGCGTAGGCGGCATGGATGTCGCTCTGTTAGACTGCGGTAGCAAGGACGTACCGTCAGTCTAACAAAAGGGTTTTATTACTTTAATCTTTTGATTACTGAATCTTAAACAAAAATTACTCAATAGATTCTAGCGCCGTCACCAACAACTTCCAGCATTTCTCTACCGTATCCACTTTAACTCGCTCTCCCGGTGCATGCGCCCCCTGAATATCTGGGCCAAAAGACACCATTTGCAAATCAGGATAATGTTCCGCAATAATGCCGCACTCCAACCCCGCATGAATCACTTTCAAGTTTGGCTCAATTTTAAATACAGACTGATACGCTTGTTGCAAGCACTTTAATGCCGCTGATTCTGGATTCGGTGTCCAACCTGATACTAACGGCGTTAATTCAGATTTGATCTGGAAATTGGCAAAGTGCTGTTGAATGTTCTGTGCAAAGGCTAACGCCTGCTGATTCACCATCGAACGAACCATAATCAAGGTTTTTGCTTCGTCTTTAGTGAGTTTGACCACACCGATATTATTCGAGGTTTCAACCACATCAGGTAAAGCACTACTCCATTGAGCAATGCCATAAGGGCAAGTTGCTAATGCCTGCAACCACGCTTGTTGTTGATGTAACGCAATCACTTCATTTATCTGACTGGTATTTTGCTGTGCCGTGATTTGCAACTGATCATCAATACCCTGTAGTGTCTGTTGCCATGCAGCTTGTGTCGCTACAACAGCGTTTTCCAAATCAGTCAGTTGTTCTGCCTGAATTGCAATGGTTGCAACAGCTTCACGCGGGATGGCGTTACGTGCTGTTCCACCGACAAATTCAACCAATCGACCATTGGATTGTGCTAAATGGTCATTAAGGAAATTGGCTAGAATGACATTGGCATTCCCACGACCTAAATGAATATCAACCCCAGAGTGACCACCTTTCAGACCTGATACCAGTAAATCTACAAAGATTAAATCATTTGGTGCTGTTTCATATTCAAGTGGATGCCCTATTTCTAGGTCAATACTGCCTGCACAGCCAAGATATAGCTCGCCCCATTCTTCGGTATCGATATTAAAAAGCCATTGTCCAGTTAAAACGCCAGATTCAAGTAAGCGCGCACCACTCATTCCCGCTTCTTCATCAATCGTCAACAGGACTTCAATCGGCCCATGTGCAATATCATTTGATTCTAATACCGCCAGTGCCAATGCAACGCCAATCCCATTATCTGCACCTAAAGTGGTATTTTCAGCAATTAGCCAGCCATCTTTTAATACAGGTCGAATGGGATCTTTAAAAAAATCATGTTGGGTTCCTCGATTTGCCTGAGTCACCATATCCAAGTGCCCCTGCAAAATCACACCAGCCACCTGTTCTTTACCCGCAGTTGCCGCTTTACGAATAATCAGATTACCAATGTCATCGACATAAGTTTGGAGCTTACGCTGTTCCGCCCAATCTTTTAAATGTTGTCTTAATTGTTGTTCATGCTTGGAAGGCCGAGGAATCGTACATAAGGTCTCAAAATGTTGCCAAACCACTTGGGGTGATAATTTAGAAAAATCGACCTGTATCATGCACCTATACTCTCAAATAAAGCGTTTAAATCAATATACACCATACACCGAAACGGTCATGATGTTAATGCACTTCATTTAAGATTCTATTCGTAAAAAAGACTTAGCTTTTCCATACAAACTGAGAAAAACTATGTTCCGCTTTTAAGCTATTTTCTACGGCCTGAGCCAGTTGGCGAATAATACTTTGCGTCTCGATCTTTTCAAACCACGCTTGTTCACGTTGTGGATTGGCTGAAATCTCACACAAAATATGTCCTTCTGTGTCTTGTTGCGAGCATAAGATCGAAAGCGGCAATTGATGATTGTCGATGCGCACTTCAATTTTTTCATGTTCATGACGAATATGCTGTGCATCAAAACCATATTGTTCTAATTGTTTAAACAGCAGTGCAGCCACATATTCTTGTGTGATATAGCACTCATTCGGTGGATGATCGACCACTCCATGTTTTGGGCAATCTGCTATAAATTGCAACGTTTTCATGCTATTCCCTCTTTTATTATATTTTAGCGCTGCATCACAATCTAAATCCAACGCCTATACTCTGAATTATTATATATACAATCGTCTCTAAACGATTAGCTGATTGTCTTAGTTCTATTGTTAAATTGATAAATTTCGACCCGATTAGATATGTACATCAGAGAAGTCATCATTTTTAGTATTTAAGCGTTAAATGGATGGTTTTAACAAATTCTTTTTAGAGATAAGTACATAAAAAAAGCAGCACTCAACCTTCAATAGCTGAATGCTGCTTGATTCAAATCAGATTACGGATTGACTACACTTAAATCCAATCCAGCTGAATTTGCAAGTTCGGTAAAAGTTGGGAAACTTGTCGCAACCGTTTCTGTACCATGAATCGTGATTTCACCTGAGGTACGTAAACCAGCCATACTAAAGCTCATGGCAATACGATGGTCATGATGTGATTCAATTTCACCACCCGTAAAGATCGCTGACCAGTCGCCAGATTTACCTTTGCCTTCAATGATGATGCCATCTTCCGTTGGTGTACAGTCGATCCCCATGATTTTCAAACCATCTGCCATCACTTGGATACGGTCAGATTCTTTAACACGAAGCTCAGCAGCACCTGTCAATACAGTTTGACCTTCTGCACATGCAGCAGCAATGAACAATGCTGGGAATTCATCAATGGCTAAAGGCACTTGATCTTCTGGCATGTGAATGCCTTTCAATGTTCTTGAACCTTTGATATGAATATCTGCAATCGGCTCACCACCTGCAATACGCTCATTCTCAACTGTCAGATCAGCACCCATTTGCTTAAGGATCTCGATCACGCCTGTGCGAGTTGGATTAATACCGACTGCTTCCAGTACCACATCAGCACCTTCAGTAATCGCAGCACCCACCATAAAGAATGCAGCAGATGAAATATCAGAAGGCACCTGAATATCTGTACCGACTAACTTGCCACGACCGACAAGCGAGATTTTATTGCCTTCAGTTTTTACATCATAACCAAAGGCACGCAACATACGTTCAGTATGATCACGCGTCGGTTCTGGTTCAGTCACCGATGTTTCACCTTCAGCCCATAAACCAGCCAATAAAATGCCTGATTTCACCTGAGCTGACGCCATTGGTAAATCGTATTGGATTCCTTTAAGCGCCTGACTACCTGTAATACTCACAGGTGGTGTACCTTTCTCGCCTGTGGTCTGGATGAGTGCACCCATTTCACGAAGTGGCTTGGCAATACGCTCCATTGGACGTTTAGACAATGACGCGTCACCCGTCATTACCGAGTCAAATTTTTGCGCAGACAGCATGCCTGATAACAAGCGCATACTGGTGCCTGAGTTGCCCATATACAATGCGCTTGCAGGTGCTTTTAAGCCTTGCATGCCCACGCCATGAATGGTCACTTCACCATTCTTTGGTCCTTCGATGCTCACGCCCATGTCACGGAATGCCTGTAAAGTTGCGAGTGCATCTTCACCTTCCAAAAAGCCTGTCACATGAGTTGTGCCTTCTGCAATCGCACCAAACATGATGGAACGATGTGACACAGATTTGTCACCCGGTACGGTGAATTTACCTGTAAATGTTTTCTTTCCCGGTAAAATGCTAAATTGCTGTGTCACCTTGTTTTTCTCCATCAAAGGTTTTTTGGCTAACATATGATTAAAATGTTGGCGTGCCGCTTGCGCGTGGCCCAGTAGCCCCATCAACGCATGCGAATCTTCCTGTTCAATCAATTTTTTCAAAACGGATAATTGCTGTTCAAAACCATCAACAGCATTCAAAATTGCGGTTTTGTTGGCAAAGAAAATATCATGCCACATCTGCGGATCACTGGCTGCAATCCGAGAGAAGTCTCTAAAACCACCCGCAGCATAGCGGAAAATATCTAGATTATCTTCACGATTTGCCAGTTGCTCAACCAGATTGAATGCCATCAAATGCGGTAAATGACTGGTATGTGCCAACACTTCATCATGTTTAGCAACATCCATGCAAATCACTTCTGCTTTTGCCGCAGACCAAAGCTGAATCAGCTTTTCAACCGCCCACTCCGCGCTGGTCGGCAGTGGCGTTAGAATCACTTTGTGATTGACGAATAAATCCACTTTACCCGCATGTACGCCAGTATGTTCTGCACCTGCAATGGGATGCCCCGGCACAAAACCGACAGGTAAATTTTCACCAAATACTGCTTTTGCCGCTTCAACCACATTGCCTTTCGTACTACCTACATCGGTAATAATGGCATTTTCGGCAAGAAAGGGCTTGATCTGTTCAAGCACTTTTTGTGTCGCACGAACGGGTAATGCTAAAACAATTAAATCTGCATCCTGAACTGCTTCTTCAGGCGTTGCATAACCGTGTTGAATAAGACCGAGTGTCTTGGCATCTTCTAATGTTTTTTTTGAGCGTGTTGAAGCCACAATTTGAGATGCAAGTTGTTCTGCCACAATCACACGGGCAAGACTAGACCCAATCAGTCCAAGTCCGATAAATGCAACTTTTTTAAATAATGGTTGAGACATAAAACATATTTGCCTAATGAGACGACATTGATATGGATAGATACCGAAGTCATCTATCCATTCGATAAAACGGGATTATAAAACAGCGATTGGATAAGATCCGAGTACACGTAACTCTTTTACCATTGGACGAATTTCTTCCAATGCCGCCGCAACATTTTCCTGACCGATATGTCCTTCTAAATCGATAAAGAACACATAAGCCCATTTTTCAGGTAAAGCTGGACGTGTTTCAATGCTGGTCAAGCTGATTTGATGCTTCGCAAACGGTGCAAGAATTTCCAGTAAAGCACCCGCACGATCATGTGCAGAGATCAATAACGAGGTCTTGTCATTACCGCTTTGAGGAATCTTCTCACGCCCAATCACAAGGAAACGTGTGGTATTTTCTGGGTTATCTTCAATATTGCTATGTAAAATCTCAAGATTGTACATGCTTGCCGCAATATCAGATGCAATCGCAGCAGAATGCCATTCGTTACGAATACGACGAGCCGCTTCTGCATTTGAATTCAGTGCAACACGCTCAACGCCTGGATAATGGGCATCTAACCATTTACGGCACTGAGCCAAGGTTTGTTGATGCGCATAAATCTGTTTGATGCTGTCTTTACGGGTATTTTCTGAGACAAGGAATTGGTGATGGATACGAAGCTCAACTTCACCAATCACATTCACTGTCGATGCTTTAAAGCAATCCAGCGTATGGTTCACAATCCCTTCAGATGAGTTCTCTACAGGAACAACACCATAATGCGCGCTGCCCGCTTCGACTTCACGGAAAACTTCATCAATGGTTGGTAATGGACGCACAACCGCATCTTTACCAAAATGCTTTAACACAGCAGAGTGCGTATACGTCCCTTCTGGTCCTAAGAATGCAATGCTTTGTGGTGCTTCAAGCGCCAGACATGCAGACATGATTTCACGGAATAAGCGTGCCATGGTTGCATCAGACAAAGGCCCTTGATTACGCTCCATGACTTTACGGAGCACTTGCGCTTCACGTTCCGGGCGATAAAACAGTGGATTTTCTTCGGATGCAAATTTCGCTTTAGCTACCGCTTCTGCCAGTGTCGCACGGCGGTTGAGTAACTCTTGGATTTGTTGATCAACACTATCAATATCGTTACGAATTTGTTCTAAATTAAGTGAATTCGATGTGTTTTGTCCATCGTTTACCATTGAATGCAGCCTCAGCAAAATCATCTATAAGAATGGATTACAATCTATCTATGAATCGATTATCCGAGCTAGAGTATAACAATACTTTTATGCATTAAACACGCTGAGTTTTAACTCTTTTTCCCATTAAACTTTATTGATAATGATTTTCATTATATATTTCTTGTCAAAATTTTGACGAGTGTAAATAAAGTGATGTTGAAACGTCTTGGTATTTTAACTTTTTCTCTTATGATCGCGACCCAGTCCGTGATTGCGCAGCCTTCTACAGCAAGTTCCAGTTCAGCACGTGAAGTGCAAGCAAATACCCAGACCAGACAAAGTTTTATCCTGAAATCGAAATATACTGCTCAGGACTACCTGATTCAGATTTCCATTCCCGATCGTACAGCACCTGTGGAAGGCTTTCCTGTGCTGTATGTTTTAGATGGCAATGCCGCTTTTGAAAGCGCTGCCAATATTGCGAAATCAGTTGGTGCAGGTGCAAATCGTTTGGGGCTTAGCCCTGTGGTAATTGTTGCAGTAGGCTATCCTGACCAGAGCACGTTTGATGTGCAAAAACGTGCTTTAGACTATACCCCTAAAACGTCTGCCGAGTTTCAAGCGCAAGCAAAATATCAATATGGTGGTGCAGACCAGTTCATCCAGTTTTTGGATAAAGAACTGAAACCAGCAATCAGTTCACGGATTAAAGTCAATGCCCAACAACAAAGCTTATTCGGACACTCCTTTGGCGGATTATTTGCATTGCATACCTTCTTTTCCAAGCCACAAACATTTCAGCGCTATATTGCAGCAAGCCCTTCACTCTGGTTTGACAACTATGCCTTATTAAATAGACAGGCTGAATGGTTAAAAAATAAAGCCAATACAACTCAAAACGTGATGCTCATGACCACCGTGGGTACACAAGAATTAGGCAAAGGCCCCTCGGCGGATCCAGATGCTTTAAAAAAGCAAAATGATTTTTATCAAAATTTTAAAGACCAACACTCAAAACAATTTTCTTTTTGGTATTTTCAACATCCCGCTGAACAACACCTGACCAATATGTATGCCAGCTTACCCAAAGCCATTCTACTTGCAGGATGTCAAACTGAACGCTGTGCGGCCTTATTTGATGAACCAAAGCCTTAATCCTCCTGCATGAAACAAAACAGCCTGCTATTGAGCAGGCTGTTTTTGAAGCGTATGAATTAAGCTTTACCAATAATTCCACGCGCCACGATTTCTTTCATAATTTCGTTGGTACCACCATAAATACGCTGGATACGCGCATCAACGAAGAAACGTGAAATTGGGTATTCAGTCATATAACCATAACCACCAAATAACTGAAGTAAGTTATCTGCAACTTTCATTTGCATATCAGTACTGAAGCTCTTCAATGCCGCAGCAGTTTCTACGTCCAGTTTACCTTCGTTATAGAGCTCAACGTTTTGGTTATAGAAAGCAGCAGTTGCCAACTCATCAATCTTCGCTTGTGCCAAGACAAAACGTGTATTCTGGAATTGTGAAATGGCCTGACCAAATGCCTGACGCTCTTTGACATAAGCCGTTGCTAAATCAATTGCTCCACGAATCGCACCTAAAGCTGTTGCTGCAATCGCAGTACGTTCACGTGGCAGCTCCTGCATCAAGTAAGCAAAACCTTGCCCTGCTTGGCCTAGCAATTGATCTTTCGGCACTTTGACATTATCAAAGAATAGCTCTGAGGTATCTTGTGAATGTAATCCGATTTTGTCGAGGTTGGTGCCCTTTTTAAAGCCATCCAAATGCGTATCGACTAACATCAATGACACACCTTTAGCACGCGCTTGTGGGTCAGTTTTTACTGCAAGCACAACCAGATCAGCATGCTGACCATTTGAAATAAAGGTTTTCGAACCATTTAATACATAGTGGTCATCTTGCAAAATTGCACTGGTCCGCATTGCCTGTAAGTCTGAGCCTGCACCTGGTTCAGTCATACCAATCGCACCGACGACTTCACCCGATACCATTTTAGGTAACCAGTACTGTTTTTGTTCTTCTGTTGCAATGTGCTGAATATACGGTGCAGCGATTTCAGAATGACATGAAATTGCAGTTGATAATGCACAGTAACCTGCACGAGCAGATTCTTCCACCAACATGAGTGAATAATGTGTTGGCACACCATAACCACCGTATTCTTCTGGTACATCCACACACAAGAATCCATTTTCACCCAATGCAGACCACACTGAACGCGGCATAATGCCTTCACGTTCCCATTGATCATAATGCGGTGCAATCTGCTCGCTCATAAAGCGTTTAAAATTATCACGGAAGAGTTCCAAATCTGCATCATAAGCTAACATCTTTATTTCCTTTCGCTTTCTTTGTTCTTAAAAATTTGTACGAAGTCATGCTAATAACTTTTAGATCAGATGTCATGTCCCGTTTACATCAAATCACTAGACTGATTGGGTCAATAATTTTATTTGCACGATGGCTTCCCAGACCACAACTGTTTATTGATTAAACAGCCTATTGGTTTTTTTATGCTACATGCCCTTATTTTATGTCATATTGATCTCATTTTCAGTGACAATCCTCAATACGGCCATGAACACAAAACGAAATATCTATAAAACCGCAGAACATCCATTTGCTCAATATGTTCGTATTTTAGGGAAAGGCAAAACAGGTTCACGTTCACTCAGTTACGAAGAGGCTTATCAGGCCTTTAGCATGATCTTGAAAGATGAAGTACTAGATGTGCAGCTTGGCGCATTTTTAATGCTACTCCGCGTTAAAGAAGAATCTGTCGATGAACTGGCAGGTTTTGTCCAAGCTACGCGTGACCAGCTTAACTTTCTGCCACTGGAGGTGGATCTAGACTGGTCTTCTTATGCAGGTAAACGTAAACACTATCCGTGGTTTTTATTGGCTGCACTGACTTTAGCGCATCATGGTTACAAGATTGTGATGCACGGCGCATCTGGCCACACCATTAACCGTGTTTATACTGAACAGGTTTTGCAATACTTAGGCTATTCTATTTGCCAGAATGAACAGGATGTCCGTGAACAACTTCAACAGCACAACTTTGCCTACCTTCCACTAGAAGCAATTTCACCGATTTTAAGCGAACTTATTTCACTGCGAAATGTGATGGGATTACGCTCTCCGATTCACACTCTGGCGCGACTGATTAATCCATTTAATGCCAAAGCCACCTTACAAGCCATTTTTCATCCTGCTTATCGAACGTCACACCAGCAAACTGCTTTCCGTTTGGGATATCAAAATAGTGCGGTGATTAAGGGTGAAGGCGGCGAGTTTGAACGTAATCCTGATGCAAAAACTTTAATCTGTGGGATTAAAAATGGTGAGTTATACGAACATGAGTTGCCAAAACTTACTCCTGACCGTAGCCCGATTGAAGAAGAGCTTGATCTTGCAGTATTTAAAGCAGTTTGGTTGGGTCAACAAACGCATGAATATGGAGAAATGGCAGTGATCGAAACGATGGGGATTGCGTTGTATACCATGGGTGTGGTCAGTAGCTATGATGATGCAATGGCAAACGCGAAAGAGCTTTGGGAAAGTCGTTTCTGACCTAGAATACCCCAAGATTAATCATATAATATTGGGGTGCTGTTTATAAAAACATAGGTTTTACTTAACTCATCATCACGTTTCTCATAAAAACCTATATAAACTTCAATAAAATACTTTCCCGACTATTTTATTATTAGATAAAAAATTTACCTACAATATAATCCACTGTAATTATTAAGTTTCGTTGAGATAGCTAGTCAATTCTAAAATTCTATTTTAAACTGTCTATTCTATCAAAAGAACAATATAAACAAATACATAAAAACACTTATTCCTTGTCATTTATCCACTCATATTTCTTATATACACAATCCTCTTACTCTTCAATTTTTAAAATAAAATCCTTATTAAAATCTTTTAATCCATCTCTGACGGTGCCAGAAATATTTATCTTATAAACACCAGACTTCTTAGGTGTACCCTCGATTGTTGTCAAAGCATGAAGGGCAAACTCTTTTTCTCCTTGATCTGGTGAAACAATCAAACCACTCTTTTGATCTATATTTGACTGTACAAGAAAAGTATCCTCAATAACACGATATTCTTTCATTTTGATTTCTGCATAA
>NZ_LRPD01000028.1:0-6615 GCF_001605865.1 Acinetobacter sp. NRRL B-65365
AGCAAAAAACTGGAAAATTCGATAAAATGATTAAAAATATTCATTCGATTTGAAATTTGGCTATTGATATAAATGACTGATATAGAAATAGAAACACATCCACTGCAACCATTTTTACCTTCCAATGC
The DNA here is from genome assembly GCF_001605865.1 of Acinetobacter sp. NRRL B-65365. NCBI lineage: Bacteria > Pseudomonadati > Pseudomonadota > Gammaproteobacteria > Moraxellales > Moraxellaceae > Acinetobacter > Acinetobacter sp. NRRL B-65365. Next base: position 129 of record NZ_LRPD01000028.1, read on the forward strand.
CAAGCTATTGATGCTAGGTAGTTTTCCACCGCCACAAAGCCGTTGGAAAATGGATTTTTACTATCCAAATTATCAAAACGTTATGACTTAAAATATAAATAAGTTTATGATATATAATAAATTACATCTTAAATTTGATCATTTTTTAACGCAAATATGGGACTTATAGAAACTATAGAAAACAATAACTTATAAATCCCATTTGTTAAAAGGTTTTATGTCATTTCAGCAAATGGCAGGGTAATACCAACATCCACATCATTCCATATAATCTCGTGACCAGACTCATAATGTTGAGTCATTTTTTGATTGCTATGACCTGCCAATGCCTGGGCACTATGACCCGCTTTTTTATGTAGGAAAATAGCCAATGCTCGTATTTCATGAAAAGTCGGTATCTGTCTTCCTTTTAAATTTGGATAGGCTTTGGATACCCTTACGATCTTCACAAACTCTTCAGATAAATACTGGGGCAGAATTTGCGTCCAGTGTTCTTTTTTAGCATTCTTGGTTTTACGCTTCGGAATTTGAGATATAACAAAAGGACTTTGAGCTTTACCCGATTTGCATCGATCCAGAACTTTTTGCAGTTCGCTGTCTATTTTAATTCTCACGTATCCAGCGCCTTCCATAACTTCAAATTCATCAATCGGATCATCGGTCGTTTTCTGCTGGGCAATGTGAATATAGCCATCATAAATATCAGTCCAGCGCAGGTTTACAATATCGCTTCGTCTTTGAGTGGTTAATAAAGACAAATCAATCGCATTTTGCAGCCATACTGGAGAATGCTCCCGTATCTGTTGAAGACCAGCAACGGTATGACGCTTGCGTTGCTTTTGAACATGCTTGGTTAAAGTGATACGCGCAGGATTATCAGGACAGAGACCTTTACTCATTGCCACATCAAAAATATTACACAATATGCTACGCACAGCCTTTCTGTTTGACGGCGTAAATTTATCTAACTGATCGTTGACTATTTTTAGTGTAAGAGATTCCAAAGTGTGGTTTCCCCAGATTTTATACAACCTGTTTAGCTGGATCTGATAAAACTTTTTAGTGTTATCCGCCAGTGGTCGACCGTCTTTACGTCTTTTTTCTTTAAGAAACTGCTCACAGAATTCTTTGAAAGAAATGGTTTTACCAGTGACGTTAGATACCAGATCTTCTTCTTGGATAAGGAGTGAGTTGAGTTTACGGGCGGCCTGAATTGCTGCAGCCTTATCACGTCCCATAGAGTGAAATTTGCCAGTGACAGGGTGGCGATACCTCCATGAATTGCCATTACCCCTATAAAGATTGGCTGGTAAGTCTTTATTACCTGTATTGCGTGAACGTGACATCTTTAACCTTGCAGTACTTTATTGACCAGATCATCACCAGTCTTTTTCTTGTAAATATCCCAATTGATATACCAGTTCTTACGTTTTCCCGAACCGAGTTGTTCAGCAGGCAGTTCACCTAAACGGCACTGACGTGTAATGGTCTGTGGTGTAGGAGGTGTCGCACCACAATCAGCATCTCCATATACACGCTTAATAAATTCAGATACTCGAATCAAGCAAGACATAAATTTACCTCATATACTGTCTTACAGCCCTGAATGATGGGCTGTATATGCAATCTGCACAATTTTAAATTTTGATTTTTTAAGGTTTAAAGTTTTAAGAAGGTAATGTGCTGTTTAACTTTTCAAAAGACTGCGTGCGGGCAGCCTTTTGATTGGTTAACAAGGAGACCGAGACATCCTTGATCATTTCATTACCTTGCAGGACCTGTTGTTTTGCCTGGAGAGCTGTCGTAGCCTCTACACGTCCTCGTAAGCTGCCTTTGCCGTGAAGCTTGGCCACATACTTAAAGATGTAGGTTTTTACGCACTCCAACCCTCCATGTCCTTTTTTGCTTTGCAAGCCTGCACAATCTGGGCTTCATATCGGGTGCCCTTAAACTGTTTATAGATCGGACCCAGATCCGCTTCTTTGTCAGCATGATGAATCGCGTTTAAGGCCTGCTGAAAGTCCTGAGTCAATTGCTGAGCAGCATTGGCTGGAGCCATCTGGTTTTGCTGCTGCGGCTGACGTTGTTGCTGCGCCGGTGGCGGATTCTGATTGCGTTGCTGGTTTTGAGCAGGGGCATTCTGCTGGTTGTTACGGGCAGGTGCATTGGTCTGTTGATGGAAAGCATCGGTATCGGCATCCTGAGTATCATCAATCAGGAACAGGCCATTCAATGCATATTTACGTGCATAAGAACTGGATGAGCCAAAAGTCTGGGCCACATCCATTCCTTTTTTATTGATCTCTACACCAGCATGTGCGGTGGTCATGGTTTGTTTGCCTTGGGCATCGGTAAAGACTGCTTTAGCCGTAATCACCACAACTGGGCCGATCTCTTGTACTTCATCAGTCACCACAAGAGCAGCACCGTATTTTTGCAAGAGTGGCTTTACACCTTCAAGAATGTCTTCCAGACTACGGTAATGGAATTTACCGAAGCTGTTGTATTTGCTCTTTGGTGCTTTTAACTCAAGCTGGATCAGTTGTAAGGCATCAAGTGTAGTTGTCGATGCCATTTGTTGATTCACTGCTGCATTCATCTTAAATCTCCTTAGGCACCGTTGTACTGCGCGTTACGGTAATCAATACGTTGTTCTTTGCTATAGCGTGGTGTTTGGCTTTTGGCACTACGTTGTATGGCACGTTGGTAATTTACGAGCTTCTTGATATTACCTTTTAGCCAGTACACAGATAATTCTTCCTCATTGATCGGGCGAGGCTCACTATCTGGCGTTTCCTTGACGAGGATAGAGTGCCAGTCGAAAGCAGCAGCTTGAATACCACCGAAGAATTCTGTATCAAAATCAGGGGTGTAATTTAACGATACTTTGACCAGATAAATTTTTGGGCCAAGGCGTACGTTGTAGTAGCCATTCACGTCTTTACAGATGAATTCTGCGAATGGTGTGGTATAGCGTTTCTTTTGCATGACAGGCTCCATATTACTGGTCTTACCCTGTATATATGATGCTGAAACCCTAGTATTTACAGGGCTTTCAAGTCGCTGTGCGTCATAGCTTGTCGGTTGTATTTTGTTCGATGATGAGCCATTAAATCGCTTGTTTTTTAAGTTGGAAGCTGTATGTAAATGTACCATGACTTATCCTCCAAAAATGCTGTAAACGACAGCAGTAAGGACTAGCCAAAGTAGGAAAACGACTAAAATAATAGGGAAGAGCTTAAACGCATCTTTTAGATTGGCTTTGACGATTTCAAGGGTACTGACCTGTAGATCAGCAGCAGTAGGGTGCTGGTGTAAACGTTGGGACGTTTGACTATGTATAGGCTTTTGTTTCATACTTATCTCGCTTAAGTGCAAAGCCCCGTCGCCGTGCAAAGTTCCGGGGCTTTTTGTTGTCTGTGAGATAAATATTACCAAAAAGGTAATTAATTGCAATAAGTAATTATCTTTTTTGTATGTTTGAAGAAAATTAATCGAAAAATAAGAGGTTCAAAATTTTAAAAGTCGATTTCAAACTAGAATCATCATGCTTAGAAAAGAATATTAATCCATTCTTAGAAAGTTCAAGATGATAAGTACTCTCATCAAAAAAAGTAACTTTGATTCGAGCTAAATCATAATAAATATTACCGAATACATTTTGGAAATCTATCAGCGCATTGTTGCTTGAGGTAACTTCAAGAGATGCTTTAGAGCTCTTGGATAATGAAATTTCATTAAATCTAGCCTTAAGTATTTGAAACTGAGGCAGATTGCTAGCTTTTTTTATAAAGTTATTTAAATCAATCTTTTTAGTTTTAAAAGATAGCTTGAGTTTAAAAATTGAACTTAAAAACTCGATAAGATTTTTCGAATACTTGTTAGGTTCATGAATGATTAGAAATATCCTACTTTTAATGAGGTGGAAAGAAAAGTTTTGATAAATATAATAATTAAAAGTAAATATATTTTCATCACCGTTTAAGTCAACGGTTTTCTCATGCCTTTTCACCTCTCGATAAAATGTAGACAAAAAAGAGTTGTCATCATATTTAATATTTAATAAAGAACACTCAAAATTATTTTCTGATTTTGACTTAATTAAAATAGAAATTAATTCTGAAAAACTAAGAGTTGAACTACATTCAAATATATGTAATTTCATTTTAAGCTTCCTTGGCGTCGGAAACACCCTTTTCTGTATCAATATTTTTAAGGGATATAACAGGTGTAGTAGTTAACTGATCAATTAACTCAATACCTCTTTTAAAAATTAGTCTATTAAATTCACTGTCTTTTGAATTTGGTATTGCATTAATTGATTTAGAATATTTTCCATCTTTGTGCTTGTAGAAACCTTTTGATATAAATGAAAAATTGCTTTTACCATTTTCATCGTATGTTACCTTAATGGAGAGTCTATATTTATCAGAACCTTTAATTGTGTCATCAACACAATCCCAAGAAAATTTGTGAAGTAAGTAGCCATCATCTAACCTTGCTTTAAAGTCTTCAGAAAGATGTAGCTGATTTCCTTTATAAGTTGCACTAAGTAATTGACATACAGATTCATCTTCATCTTCAGCATCTTTGTTGGGATTTTTAAATAAAACCTCAACCACATTAGTTCTTTTATATTTATCAATCCTAGATGTTAGCTCATCAAAAAATTGCCAATATAATTCTGGGTTAGTTAGTCCAGTTAGATCAATGTTATTAATGCTAATATTTTTATCATTTTCTTTTAAGATTTCTTGAATTGATGCTGCCCATTTAATCATTTCTGGAGTTGCAGGATGCTCAACATAATATGTGCCTGTTTGTTTATCTTTCTTAAATGTTATAGCTGCTTTCTTTTCCTCAAGTTGAGAAAACATTTGTTTATCTGGATGAAACTTTTCATACTCAAACTCTACGGTAAGCAGATCATTGTTAGCTATTCCATTAATATTCGGTTCAATATCTTTTAGTTGAATATTTGAAAATCTAGTGTCTAATTTTGTCGTTAAGTCTGACATAATCATAGAAATTTGTGGAATATCTAATGATGTTTGAATGTTTACAGAGGATGTGTATTCTACACGATCAGCTTTACTATGTTGAGCTGAAATGGTTACAAAGTCATAATAACCATGCATAAATGTTGCAAAATAATTTGCTTTGGAATCCCTATCGGTTTGGTTACTTAAAATAATACCTCTTCTTAGAAATAGAGCTGTTAAAACGGAGTCAGATACTCTTCCAGTACTTAATGCACTGTAAATATTAAAGTCATTTGGGATTCTATATGCTTTATTCATTTTCTATTCCTTAGCAGACCGATCAATTTCTTTGTTACAAAAAGTTTTCTGGACTATAACTACTTTCTCATACTCAACTTTCTTTTTAAATATTTCCTTCATACTGTCGCTATAATCCCACATTTGACAATATTTTTTAATCGCAGCATCGAAGTTTGATTTTGCTGTTCTATCAATATTTTGTGTAGCATGACGAAGGTATGTATTTTTGTTTTCATTAATAAGCTCTAAAGTCATAAGAGTTTCTATTAAATAAATAAACTCTTCGACACTTTCACCTTTTTCTCTATAATAAATAATATTTCCACCGTCTTTTGTAACTTTTTTAGGGTTTTCAGGATCATTTGGATCGTCTTCAAAATAAGAAAATTGACCATAACTCATTATAATAAATGGTCCATTTATTAGTTCAATTGTTGCAGGACAATCTTCTGGTTTTAAAAGATTTTTTGACATTTGCCTATTGGGATAATAAAAAACTACAGGGACACTGTTAGTTTTACTTGGCAACTTCTTATCAATTCTCAATTGATCTAAATCAAGCTTAATTGATAATATATTATCAATTAATTGAGGTTCTATAATATGTAGCTTAATATTTTTAGGAACATTCAAATCTTTTAAGTGGAATCTAGAAGGTGCTCGTTTTCCTGTATGTGGAGTATGTTCAGGAAAATCATGAATGAAATCATAAAATGGCTTATCAAATTTACCATCATGATTATATGCAAATAAAAGTCCCCGAATTTCGTAACTACCAGTTACATCGAATGTTTTTTTCCAAACAGAATTAACATTACTACAAACAGTGCCAGTAGTAATGTTTTCTAACCAATGTTTTACTGCACCATATTTGATGGATTTTTCACCATAACTTTTAAGATCAGTATTTAAATAAATAGTTTTATTTTCATATGGATCGGTATAGTAAATGACTACATCTGTCGGATGTGTTTTTGATGAGTCTTCAGTGGCATCTTTAAAATGCATTTCTGGCATTAGACAATCATGGTTTTGATCATTTTGAGGATGAATTTTCCACTTAAGAAATTCTGCAATTTCTTTTGTAATCAAATTTGCTAGCTCAGCTATTCGTATGGTTTCTGCCATTTTTTTACCCTAAATTAATTTATAATTCCCTTTATAAACAAATGATTGTTTGATTTTCATAAGTTAAAGATATAAAA
>NZ_LRPD01000029.1:0-15868 GCF_001605865.1 Acinetobacter sp. NRRL B-65365
ATATTATCAATTTTCCTTCCTATTATATTTATTGTTATTCGTAATTTCACAATTCAAAAGAATCTCTCTATTTCTGCTTAAAAGGCTTTGCTCAATGTCCGAACGTATTTAATGACACGTTTGGAGGGCTATTTACGTTTATAACTTCTGAACGTGTTGACAGATCATCTAATTCTAGAGACCTATCATGTCAAAACGCCGAATTAAAAATAAGCGCAAGAATAGTCCACAAAAGCCAAATAAAATTAGCCAACAAACTCAAGCCGAAATGAAATTGGAAATGTTAAAAATATGTTCCAACACGCTACGGCTGATCGCTAATGGCATTTCAAGCTTCAAGTTTATAGATTGGATTAAAAATCTGATTAAAGACTATTTTTGACAAAATTAACCGTTAAAACAGGGGTAAAGTAAGTTTACCCCTTATTTTCTAAATCTTGAGCTGCTTTCTTCAACTTATCAAAACGTGATTTGCGCTCCGCTCGTTCTTGGGCTTCTGGACTATCATCGGCAACAATTACATTCTCATATGCTTCTGTATAGAACACATTTTCCAAGAACAAGAATGCAAATACATCCCCCAGATCGGGTGATTTGATTCCCTGTCTTTTCATTTCATCTTTACTCAGGATCTTGTATCTACTGTGCTCATCAAACGTGTAAGGAATTTTGATAATCTGGTCCTGAATCTTAACTTTGTATTTATTGGTTTTAACTTTGAATCGTCCCGACTCTATTGCCCGTTTTAAACAAACATAAGCCAGAGCACGCTTATTGACGTATTCTTTTCGATTGTCATTATTGAAGCACGCGCCGCCCCAATATACTGGCATGTACCATATACCATTCTTTTTAAGTAGCTGCCCTAAGCCTTTACCAGCGCCGTTATCATCAACAACAAGCGTGGCATTAGGATATTTAAGAATACATTCATTGATCTTGGCAAAGAGCTCGGTAATATCATCCTTGTTCTTACACAAAGGAATATCAACCACTTCTACACGGCGAGCACGATCACCCCATTGGGCCTCTCCCCATACTTTAGAAACAGCAATTACGGAATCATCACGGCCAACGCCGCCGCCGACGTCAACAGTAATCACATAACCGAAAATATGTTCGGCAAAAATTGACGCGCCAACATACATGTCATCGGCTTGTCGTTTGGTAATTAAGAACTCATCCGCACGATCTGGGAATTGTCCTAATACTCGAATTTGATATTGTGGATCGTCGCGGCTACCGTATTTTTGTCGTTGTTCTTCTAATGATTGCTTACTTACAAGTGGTGATTCTTCACCGTTAAAAGTTAAAGCAATCCAAATACCGCCAGCCCGATGACTTAACTTGTGATGAGTCTCATAGAATAAACCAGCATTTCTTGTTGGCTGAGAAGTTAAAACTGCTCTGTTATCTTCATGGGTTAATGCCCCAAGAACAACATCCATTACCTCATCAGGGATACCGCTGGCTTCGTCACCCCAAAGCAGATAATTATCCGCATGGTTCCCTGCTAGGTTAGTTGGCTGGTGCTTAGGTGCTGTTTTTGCAAAGACGTACCACTTTTCCTTGTAGCCCTTGATATATACCAATTCAGATTGATAACCGACATAATCAGCTAGCCATGCCAAAGGACCATTCTTCAGCCGGGACAGGTTTATACTGATTTCTTTCCAGACTTGTTTCTTTAACTGCCCAATCTGGGGGGCAGTAAACATCGTAATTGATTCATCAAAGAATAAAAGGTGCCAGAGAGCGACGATACCTGCCGATGCAGTTTTACCCGTGTTATGGTGGACCATACCATCAGCAGTGAGAAACGTTGCATCACCATCGAGTACAAATCCGTAATAGTCACCTTCTCCCAAAGCGGTGACATTATTAATTTTGATTGGCTGGAATTTTCTATGTTTTAGCTCATAAGCTGCGAATTGGCGCTTGGTTTCTTCGGGCCATTCTAGATACTTCGATACCAAAACTTCCATGGTATCACCAGCTTTCCAGCCGTTTTTAGATTCAAGTGATACTAAGCAAAGAATATGAGACTTGTTATAGACATGCTTTGAGCCATTTGCATATTCAAACTGGTAAAGTTCTTGATATCCCTGAACAACCTTAATCACTTCCCGCGGCGTAAAGCCATCGGTGCCCATCACAGCGTCATTTATAGTTATTTTTTCAATACGCTTCCACTTGCCATTTGCCAAGCGAATTTTGGTGCCTTTGCCAAAGCAACCATGTCCCGAAGCAACAGATGTACGACTACCATCAAACTGGATCGATTGAAAAAGTAGTTCTTGTTGCCATGTTGGAGTAACACCTAATGCCTCTACAGCAAAGGCATAAATGTCATAACGATAGCGTACACAGAGTTCCCACCATTCTGGGATGTCTTTAAGAGGTTTTAGCGCCATACATCACCGTTAAATACTAAACGGCAGCATGGTTCTATCGATGTATTCCTCTTTTACTTCCTCTTTTGATGTGACGGCATGTGAAACGGCAATTTTATTACTGGCCCAGATTGAAATAAGTGCAGCTATATGACCATTATCCAAGGCGCCGCTATCAAATTCTTGTTGTAGTCCATTTTTATCAATTTTTCGGACCTGCAAAATATTCAAGGGATTAAACCGTTCTAACGACGATTCAAACTCTACTAATCCCCCTCTGAATGATGCCTGATACACCTTAATAACTTCTTCTAAGTGCTCTTTAGGATCAAATTTCAATTGCCAGTTTTGAATCAGGTTCGGTGAATCTGTTACGACAATTGTATCTGCCTGCTGATCAGGTCTAACAGGTAACGTCGTGAAGATTTCAATTTTCTGAACTAAAATCTCACCAGTTTCTGGGAAACATAGACTAATTAAACGCATCTGGTCATTAGAAAAACCCGTTACCCGTGCATCAATCTTAATAATTTCAGTCATTGATGTGCTCCACGGTAATCTCGCCAGTATCTTTATCTGCTAAAACTCGTGTATGCCCATCTTCTGCAAACTGGTCAGCTTGTACCACGACTAAGCCATGGTCAGGCTTTTCAATTGGTTTTCCATCAGGATCATAACCATTGCCCGTATCATTATCATTTGGCCCGCCTAAACCTAAAATTTGAGGCGCATAACCAATCAATTGAGCATCAATTGTGAATATTGAAAGGTTAATCGCTTCACTTGGTACTGGTGAAGGAAACAACTGATTTTCAAAAATTGTAAAAGTACTTTTTTCAATATGACCATTTCCCATATCAAAAGGCACAGCAAAACGGCGTTTATCTTCATTCTGCACATATGCACAAAACTGATCACATACAGATTTTGCGTCATGAGAATTTGTTGCAAAGAAGGCAATTTGTGCCCTTACAGTTTTCGCTATTAATCGGATTCTTACCTGCTTATCACCGATCACCACTGGCACTAAATAAGGCATAGGCAGTAATTGCATTGTATCGGGTGGCTGATCTATTGTTGCTGTAGCAGTCAACATAATAGGCATAAACGCCGTAGCGCCCGCGACGACATCGGTATTCTGATTTTTACGATACTCAGCAAGCATAGCTTCTGAGTCATCTATTAACCGGCTTTGGCAAGATTTAATGGCAATACCGATATCGCGATTTTTCCATTCATTAGTAAGAACTGTTTCTGGCATATACCAGGCACGAAAATCTACTAAAAGCTTGTACCAAGCATCTTGAACACATTTAAGTGAATCTTTGGGTAATGACATAGTGATCACCATCCAAATGTAAATAGTTTTTTAATAGTGCGTGGCTTTGTATTATTATGATTTGGGGTTTCACCATTCAAACGCATCCGCGCCAAATCGCTTTGTGAAAGCAATTCATCTGCTTCTTCACAGACAGAATCGAATGAACGGACTTCACCCACCATGCCTGAATAGAGATCATGCTGGCGTTGTGCTTGGAGAGCTTCCCGTTTTTCTTTGTTTGCAATTTGATTCGAGAGCACATCAATCTGGTCAAGGGCCTGACCGTTCATATTCAATAACTGTGATTGGATATGAATATTGTCAAAATCTCGAACGATTTGTTGTTCAAGTAAGTGGGCAATCATTGCATCAGCAGCTGAAAGTTGTGTGACATCTGTAGCATCATCGAAACTAGCAACAACGCCGTCTTGTTCTTCAGGAATTGCCAATCCATCGAATAACTGTCCATCCCCAACATTGGTGGCATAATTCGGCTGCATCACGTAATCGAAACCATAAAAGCCAACTGGAATCAATCCAAGACCTGCCCGTTTATAGTTTTGTGCTGAACTAAAGCCACCTGCCCTCGCTAGATACTGTTTACGAGCATATTCACCCGATTCATTTTCTAAAAACTCATGAACATGGGTAACGTCACCATTAGGTTCAGCATATGATTCAAGTGTTCTAATTGATCGTTCTAAATAGACAACTTTTCCATCAATAATGACGGAATCTGGCGGATTCATTCCATAGCGCTGGCGTATTTCATGCCCGTTGTAACCAAAGAAAGTACCAGACTTGATCATGTCCTGAACTGTAGGATCATTGATCCGCTTGATCATTTCTTTCATATCAACATTGCTACGGTCTTTTCCAGAATGCAAACGTCCACGCTCATACAGGTTGTATGTAATTTTTTTTGTCTTACGACCTTTTATAGCAGCCATGAAAAAGCCCCAATATATTCAGTATTAGGGCTATTCTCGGTTTTTTTATGTATTCAAATTTTAATCAGTTCCATTTATTATTCACTTATTTTTTAGGGGTAAGTTATGTCTACTTATAAAACACATCATTTTGAAAGTGCTAAATCTTTTTGGGATCAATTAAGGCCAGAAGAAATTTTAAAACGACTTGGGCCTATAAGTTATCCAATTTATCGAGGTCAAGGTGACTCCAATTGGCGGCTTACTCCGAACTCAACAAGAAATTTTAAGAATAAATCTCTGTTACTTCATACCCAAGAGGAAATCATTTTAATTTTAAAATTTATTGAATATTGCAATAATATTGGCATTCAAGTCCCAAGCTTGACACCAAAATTAATTAAGAAGTTAAACAGTTTATTGAGTTTTGATAAATTTGAAGAGCAATCAGAATGGCCCAGTCCTGAGTTCTATGAAATTCTTGCATTTGCACAGCATTACGGAGTTTCAACAAGATTATTAGATTGGAGTTCTAGATCATTTGTAGCTGTATATTTTAGTGCTAGCGAAGCTATAAAGATTATGGCAAATGAAATTTCAAATAGAAAAGAACCAAATTTAAAGAGAAATCTGTCTGTCTGGCTTTTAGAAACAGGAACCATTAACAGTTTTAATAATAGTGGATTTGTAAAAGAAGATTGTCAAAACCCAATTAATATTGTTCGTATACCTAGTGGCATTAACGCTCATGTTGCAGCACAACAAGGTTGTTTTACTATATTTCGTGACATTGGACTTCAACTTACAATGGAAAATATCCATAGTATTGCAATTTATGATTCTTCAAGAACTATTGATACTTCAGATATGTATTTTAAAGAAGGACTTCATAAATTTACTGTCCCTTACTCAGAAGCCAATAAATTAATGACGCTTTGCGAACAATACAACGTAACTGCTGCTTCACTTTATCCTACAGCGACTGGCGCAGGTTTTGCTGTAAAAGATTACCAGAACAGTAAGATTGTTGAAGACTATTTGAAATCAGTACAAAGTGTTGCCGTAGAATAAAAAATCCTCCCTTCATTGGGAGGAATTCTTTTTAATGTTTTCCAAGCCGACGTAATTTAAGCCGACGTTTCTTTTGGCTCACCTTATTAGGTTTTTTATCAACCTTGGTGGGGTGACTTTCTGGAATAGAGAACTTGCTATGTGACCGCGGAATAGCATTAATTGCGCTTGTTCCAGTCATAATCGCACCCAAGACACCCATCAAACCAAAGCGACTAATACGCATCATTAAATCCTCTATTAAATAAAAAAAGCCCTATGCAACTTTGCAAAGGGCTGAGTTAAAACAGTTATTCGATATGTTGGCCTTCAACACCACGTTCCTGACGTTCGGCTGTACGTGCATTGAAAGCATCTAAAGCACTTTCTAGTGAAACAATGGCTTGTTTATTCTGCTCTGATGGGAACTGTGCATCTAAAAGTTTGGTGCGGTGAATCAGAATTTTTAAAAGAGATTCGTTGGTTGCACCGTTTACACCATCAATAACTGTTGGGCCTTCCTGAAAATGGATATGAATATCGAATGGCTCGTTATAATCAATCGAAGTAGGATCAGCGGAAATTTTATAGTATGTACCTGGCTGATATGCCGTAATTCCATCAACGGGTTGGCCTGTAAGAACCTGCTCAAACTCCTCATCGTTTACATCACGATTAGCAAATCCTAAAAATTGTTCCACGATAAGGTTGCCATCACTACCAACATCTGTAACGAGTGCAAATTCTTCATTATTTTCTTGGGTCATGTATAAATCCTAACAATGGTTTATGTCGTTTCTTCATTAAACAAATACATAAAACCATTGCTAAGATTTAGCGTTTTTGGATAGTTCCAATTAAACCAAGTTAAGCCGCCCTACTTTTGCAACACTGTTATAAGTCAATACGGCGACATCTTCACCGTCAACATTAGAGTTGTTTTGCATTTGGACATTTGTATTTAGCGTAATTGATTGAACCAACTCACCACCAGTATTGATAAAGTCAAATCCATTTGGCTGCATAGTACCGCCTTTGTATGATTCAAATTGAATTTTGAAATCACCTGTCACTTTAGTACGGAACCAATATGACCTTAATGCAATTTGAAAAACCTGATCAGCATAGTCATTCGTCAATGCATTAAGATTCAGCAACACCGATTCAACCCCACTTCCAGTATTGTCACCATTCCAGTGCAAATACTCGCCATCCACACTAGCACGGCCCCAACCAACATCTGTATTTCTCGCTGGATTGATTACTCTCGTTCTGGTATCTAAATCTTCACCACCATTACTGTCCCAAATATAACGAATCACGGCAAAATCAAATTCTTGAAGTGGCGTTTCATTAGTTGGCTTGTTATCCAGAATTCCAACACTATGATCATCAACCATGTATGTTTTACTGACTAAGCCAACACCTATCGGAAAATCCCCACTAACATCTAATTCTTTTGCATTCACCTTTACAACAATATTTGCGGGTACCAGCCTTCTAAGAATTGGCGAAAGTTCGACAATCTCGGATAAATCCACTGTCTCATCAATCGTTATTCGGATTCTGCTTGTCAGAAAATGATTAGGACGTTCTTCATCAATAATGTATTGCGGATAGCTTTGATAAGAGCTAACCGGATGCCACATCCTTTTAATTTGCCATTGATCTGACCATAGCATGCGCATTACAAACTCTAGAAAGCCTAACCCGCGCTCACTTGCCATACTGGACCAGTTCGCATAGATCACACGCATTAATTTGTCTGATGAAACAGGACGGCGTAATACAACTAGGCCATCCTGTTTCGAAAAGCGCTCAATGACTTCTGGGCTGCCAATGTGCGGGGCACCATAATCGAGAATATTTTGTAGCTGATCTTGAAAAACTTCCGCAAAGACTTTCTTTAAAGCCCTTGCCATGGCAGTTTCTAAACCTGCATGATTGTTCGGCTGCTCATCAATAGGACGTGTGAAATTTATATTGTCCATGCGGCCCCCGTTTCAGCGGTGCGCTCTAAATTCAATGTAATGGTATTCGGATCGATATAAACCCATTCGTGCGGTTTATTAACTGGAATTGGTACTATCAGAGAAAAGTCACTGATATTGTCCTGAAATGCCGTAATGTTTTTTCTAAGCTGCGTTGCAATTTCCTGTGAGTTAAACCCATTCACTAACCAGCGGCTCGCACTTAGCTTAGTCCGTCCGTAACGGTCAACAAGTAAACCTCTAATTTGTGCCTTAACTCCATCCACATCATGTACTGCTGCTAAACGTCCATTTAAAGTAAGAGCAAAAGGCTTTTCAACTACTGCATGAACTCGGACACGTTCCTTATATAGACTATCTAGTTGGCCTATGTACTGGATTATCTCTTGTTCTAAATTGCTTTGTTCTGCGGCATTCTTTGCAACAATAGCAATATGTAAATGATTAATATCCAGATAAGTCACGCCGTAGTATCGATCTTGTTCGTTCTCATTCCATACAGCAATGTAATGGCATCTAGCCATGAATTTTTGACGTACTGAATAATCAAAGTTTCCCAAGAACACAGCATTTTCGTCATAAAGTGCTGGATAGGTTGAAAGTACTCTCAGTTGTGATGTATTTAACGGGTCAGCTCCAGCTCTTACACTTCCACCTTGTTTAAATCTCACAGAAACCTTTGTTTCATCTGTGGTTAGAACCTCAACTAATGAAGCATCTTTTAACCGTGAAACATCAACTTCACCATAGGTTTCCAATAATCCGAAGGTGAAAATCTGGTTCGCTTGTGCTGTTCTACCTGCACGTTCATCATCACCAAATTCAATAAACAAACGGCGTAAGCTATCAGTCGTAAGATTGAAAGCATATTCCATAGGTGCAACATTCATCCAACGCTTTTTTAGGCTGTATGTTTGGTTGTTATTATCTCTAACAGTTATTCCAGCTAAAGATAAATCATCACGCAATTGCAGCTCAATGCGAAGAAAACTCTCCATATTCTGAATTGTGTATTGGATTTCCCTATATTCGCTTTGCTCAACTAAAACCTCACCTATTTCACCCGCATTTACCGTCACAGATTGAAGTAAGCGCCATGGTCTACCACCGCTATTATCTTCAATTACACGGCCTTGGCTTAGTGTTACGCTGTTTGACGATCTGTTAATAACTTCCAGATAATGCTGTGCAGGCATTCCAACAGGCAAAATGCCCTTATTGGTTGCATCGGCAATAATTGAGCGGTCTCTTGTTTTTATAAATGGTTCTATTTCTGAGATATCTACTTCCTGACTAAACAAAGCCAAGTAAGCCCCAACTGAACGCAGATACTTTAAGACAATAGGATCTTGAGCGTTATAGCGTTCTAAAATTTCATAATCATCTAGATTCGCAACAAGGCGAGCCTCAAAATCAGCTTGCGTCAACATCGAATGTCTCTCCATTTCGAGTTAATTGCATATCCCGCACCTGGTTTAAGTTGATAGCAATTTGATTGGCTAGGCGTAGGTAAATAGTCTCTGTTTCGAATCCCTCATTTTGGGACCATAACTGAAGTTGATCTGCGCTTAGCTGTTTTAAGATTGGTATATCTCTTTTCATTTTCTCAATGAAGGTATTTGCAACTGGTGCGCTTAGCGGACCCAGAAATAAAGCATTCCAATCCGGACCATAATCTGATCCCAAATAACCATTCACTTCTGATTGCAGCCAATGTTTAATCATTGCCATGATTTTGTTGGAATCGATCATATGCCAGCCCTACGCGCTGTCATGAGCAGCAATTTACAAAAGATGAATAAGCCAAGGAATGAGAAGCAATAGAGCGTGAATGCCCCTACAAGAATGTATTTCCCCCATCCAATCACATCAAAAAAAGTCAATAATTCATACAGTCGCCATGTCACTAGGCAAGAAACAGTTAGAGCAACGAATAAGAAAATATAAATGGCTTTTTTGGCTTGCTTGAAAATATGATCAGTTACACCTTTATTTAACAATGTATTTAATGGCTGGATCATTTTGTTCACGCCACTTAGTGCAAGGCAAACCTGTACTAAAAAAATAGTCACAATAAACAGATCAACAATTACTGATTGATAATTTTGGTACATGTCAAACTCCAAAGCTTTTAGCTTAGGTTATGACTTCAAAGAAGATAATTTTTCTGGTTGTTCCAATAAAAAAGAGGCTACCGAAGTCGCCTCTAATGTTTTTAATAATCAAACTACAGCTGTACTTTCTTCTAATTGCTTTAATTGATCTAGCAACTGGTTCCGTTGCACAGTTAGATTTTCTAACTCTTGGTCGATCACCTTTTCTTCTTCTACCTTGTCGGCAATCTGCTGCGGGACACTACGATTTTTTCGTGGTGGCAATTTAACTTTTTCTTTTTGATTTTGCTGCTGTATCTTTGACTGTGATTCACGGACTAATTTAGCAGTTCCTGCCACGGCATTATCAAATGTCTGCTGGTAATCATCACTAAAGTCACCTGGTAAGACAAACTCCTTACCATTCAATTCAGCTTTAACCACATCGGCACTTGCCCGAGCATATAAAGTTAGTTCTTGACCACCAGCAAAAACAAAAAATACAGGCACTACACTAACACCGGCTTTCCGTTGAACCTTTTTAATTTCAAGAAGCGGTATTGACTGACCTGTTGCCTTTTCCAAGGCGGCTTTGATCTTTTTAATGTACGGCGTATCAGGACTTACAGCCGTTAAATTTAAGGTACCCATAACATCAACCCATTTAGCGTTAATGCCATTGTCTCTTTTTACATCCAATAAGAACCTAGAATGTTCCAATTAATCGTACATAAATGGCTTCTCACAGCCTGTAAGCCAAACAATCAAGTCTCCTAAGTTACTAAAACCGAAATCCTTAAATTTGTCATGCAATGAGTTAGCCCGTATAAAACGTTCACCATTATTAAAACTATTCTCTAAATTATTTTGATCTTTAAACTTAGAGAAATTCATCTTTAGCTGATGTTTTAGCTCTTGACGCCAAATAGAATCACTTTTATTTGAATGAGTTTGCATAAAATAAATCCATGAATTCTTTGATCAATGTATCTAAGAAATATATCCTTTTTTCTTTCTGAAAAGATAACTTGCCTTTTCTGTGGCTTCACCTAAGTCCATTGATGTATCCAACCAGCAGTGGTACTTCTCATCACCTTTTATATACAACTGTTTGTAATATTCAGTCTTAAATTCAGGATTAATTGTTGATGCCTTAAGAGCTCGACCCTCTTGCTCAATTACTTGACCATCTAGATCGCCGCCAATGCAAATATTCATGACTTTTACCGTATTCCTGATAAATAGCATGGTATCACATTAGTGGACCATTCCTGCTATTTAACAGGTTAAGGTAACTTGTTCTTGAAAACTACTTAGATCTAAACGTGAACTTAATCTTAAAGTCTTTATTGTCAGTCAGTTTTAAGTTTGGAGGCAATTTAATTGGTGAAATACTGCGAATCGCCTGTTCAACACTTTGCTTCATTTCAAAATCACTGCTTGAAACCACCAGGTCTTTTAATCCACCCTGCTCATCAAGGGTTAAAACAGCATTGGCTACCTGTCCATTTGAACCTACTGGAACATTCCAAGCACGAAGAATCTGCCGCTCGACATTTGCCTTAAAAATAGATCGTTCGACGACGGCCTTATCTAGCTGGATTGTTTTGTCTTCATTAGGTATTTCATTTGCAAAAACATAAATTGAAAATAGAAAACCAATAATTGCAACGATGAAACGATTCATTAATTTTTTATACATTTTTTTTGCACCATTTTCTTTCAGTAATTTCTAATGTATCTATTCACTTTCTACTGCGCTGTTATCCACATAATTCTTGAAATAAGATGAATAATTCCTAGGATCAGAGTACTTCTTGAGTTCATCTTTTAATTCCTGAGAGTATTTAAGTTTATAATTAGCATGTAAAAAAACGATCATTAGCCCCCCAAATATTACTGATATCACAACTAATAAGGCGCCTTTTAGTGAAAATAATAAATCCCAAAATGCAGATATTGTAAGTGAAATTTCGGAGCCCGATAACATTGGAAGGAAACTTAAAGGATAAATAACTCCAGTAAAAAACAATAAGATCATTGCTAGAATGGATATGCTAATTAAAGTTGAGCTCTCAGTATTATTTTCAAGATCTTTGTGTAAATTGTTATTTACATCTGCTTGGTACTGAATCCGTACAAATAGATCATCTATAAGGTCCCTTTCCTCTAGCAACTGAGTACCTAAACCTTGATTAATTATACGCGGCATTTGAGTATAGACAGGTGTTAAATACGAGAAGCCAGATGAAATACTATTTTTTGAAGACATGATTCTCTCATCTTCAATCCTTTTTAATTCCTCAATTTTGGCAATTTCTTTTTGAATGATCGCTAATGAATCCGATCTTGACTCGAAAGGAGAAAACTTTGCTATATCAAAATAATATTCAGCAGTTTGAATTACTTTTGTCTCACTGTAGTCATCACTGATTTTCCCAATAGCTTCATCAGCTTTTCTTTCACCATACCAATGAAAATATCTTATTGATGATTCATTAACTAACTTCTTGGATTTAGCTATACAATCTGCAGCTTGATCTTGCTTTTGGCTGTAAGTAGTTTGATTTGATACAATTTTTGTAATTAAGAATGCTGAGAAAATTCCAACAATTGCGCCTGCAGTTTGACTAATTGTACTAAAAAATACATTCCAATCCATTTATACCCCCACGCTTTTGTCTTTTATGAGCAAATACACTATAAACAGCCAGGTTCTGTCCCATTTTTACAATTAGCCATATTGTTTAATTCTAAGATTCGTTTTTCTGTACGATCAATTAAACATGCCGATAACACATATGGATATATAGAACCATTTTTGATAGGTGTTGTCTCAAAAGAACAATCT
This sequence comes from Acinetobacter sp. NRRL B-65365, assembly GCF_001605865.1. Classification (NCBI taxonomy): domain Bacteria; kingdom Pseudomonadati; phylum Pseudomonadota; class Gammaproteobacteria; order Moraxellales; family Moraxellaceae; genus Acinetobacter; species Acinetobacter sp. NRRL B-65365. Next base: position 12,629 of record NZ_LRPD01000029.1, read on the forward strand.
TTCTCTTTAAATTGAACCCATGACCGCTGGGCCTCTTTAAGTTTTAGTTGTTCCTGCGGACTAAGATCCTTTAAGTAATTATTATAAACTTTACCTATTGATTCATTTGCTGTATTTAAATTGCGTGAGGCACATGCATTTAAATCAGCTTGCTTGGTTAAATTTTTACAGCTTTCTAAGCCTGCGTGCACAAATACTGACTGCATTAGACAAATTAAGCAGATAGTTATTTTTTTAGGCATTCCATTGTTCCCCCATACCAAGACCACCAGTTATTGCGTGAGCTAAAACTCTATTGCTCACATTTTGATTAATACTACCATTATTCTGACCTACAACTTGAACTTTCTGAGGTTCTTTTGGACTGAAAAATTCCTTAGAAGGTTCAATTTTATTGTCCATTATCGGTGAGTTATAAGCAGCAGCCATTGACTTAGGTCTACTCGCTAATGGTGTTACTGGTGCCTGTTTACTTAGCATTGAAACTTGGCCTTTGGCACTTTGCACCATAGTTGTCGCTGACAGATTTATCGCTTTATTTACATCTGTATTTAACCCAGTATTGTCATTGCCTTGATTATTATTCACTGAGTTTTTAATGATATCTGCTTCATGATTTCTTCGGTTTTTATTAATTCCATCATTATGTACTTCAAGATTTCGAACAGATTCTGCAATTTGATCCATATCCCCTGTTTGAACTGCTTTTACAACCCGTTTAGGTAAAGAACCATAATTGTATGCCACTGAGGTTAATGCAGCCTTTGTATCTTCAGGCAATTTATCCCAATTCTCGGCACCAACTTTCTTTCTTGCCTCATTAGCAAATATCTGAGAACGCCTTACTAAATCACGCTCTGCACCTTCTCTATCAACAGTTGTTGTCTTTGATACTTTTGATACTTTTCCATTTTTATCGGTTGTTGTATCACTGCCATATCCCACCCGATAAGCATTCACATCCCAGTAAGCATTTTCCTTGAACCCTTCATGTTTACGGATCAATAATTTCGTTTTTTCAGCTACTGTTCTACCAGATAATTTTCCACTATTTGCAACTGCCCCAAATGCAACTGGCTCACCTCCATTAACCCCTTTCCCACCATACTGACGGCGCATTAAATAACTTGGGTTAGGTTGACCATTAAAAGTAGAGTTCCATTTTTCCTTGCCCCAATCAGCCAAGGATTTTGCAATGCCACCTGGTGTTAAGCTAAATGCTGCACTGATCAGCTTAGATATCATCGAAGGTATATCAGCAGCGATTAATGAATCTGTCCATTGTTTGATATAAGGCGCTGCTACACTTCCGATTTTTTCACCAATGATAGCGCCTAAACCTGCTCCAGCTACAGTACCGATTGGCCCGAAAATACTACCAACTGCCCCACCAATTATACCGCCAGCAGTACTCCCAACAGCCCCGCCTTTTTCCTTTGTTGATTTGGTTCCCCAATTTGAAAACGACATTGCAGTTAATAAGGCACCGATTACAGGTAGACCTTTGCCAAACTTAAGCAGCTTTCCGCCATTTTTTAAAATGCCGACAAATAGACTTCCTAAGACACCACCGCCAGCACCCAACAGTTTGCCGATACTGCCAAGTAAACCGCCTTTTGATTGAAGACTATCAACAAGCCTTTGGAGTAGTTTTATCTGTTTACGATTATGATCACTCTGTTCTTTTGGCAATGGTTCATTGCGTTTACGAGATTTCATCCATCCGGTGAGTGGCCGTAGCATAAACCCAGCAGCTCGTTTAACAGGCGATAATACAGTTGCCACTTCATTAATAGCATCAACAGTGGGGTCTACGCCTTGAGGATTGTTAGGCATTACCTCTTTAAATGCTGTGCCGATAGTTTGTATAACTTTGCCTAATTTTGATTTGTTTTCATTCTCAATAGAACCATCACCAATAAACCGCCCTTTAGAATCGCGGGTACGCGGTGTTACCTCTTTTGGTAGTTGAGTGCTCTGTTTTCTTGTCTCATCTTTACTAGATTCACTAATTGCACTTTCTGGTGAATCTATTTCAATGGCTTTCTGATGTACCTGAGTAGTTTTGCTTATAGGGGCATTTTTATTAGACGTAACGTCATCGATCAAATCCTCAAGCGACTTCGCTACTCGATCCAATACAACCGTCGATTGAATTAGTGGATTAGCCTGTTCTTTAATTAAATCAGCAATATCAACTGGTTTAATTTGTGCATCAATCAATGCCTTTTCTAACGCACTCAACTTAGGTTTAAATTGTTGTGTTGAGTCGCTAAGTTTGCCCTCAAACTCTTTTGTAAGACCTAATAAAATGTCATGGATTGCTTCCACATTCTTGTCAATTTTGGCTACGTCACGCCCAGCTTGTTTTAGGCCAATGAGGAAGCCAAGCTCATCATACGGCAAACCACTTGCTTGATTAGACATAAAAAAATCACCCTATTTTTACATAGAGTGATTTTGGCATCTTATATATTAGCCTTATTTTGTTGTTCCAACATTCTCTAGTCAAATAAGCCTGATAGTGAGGTAAGGCGATCAATAATTAACTTTAATTCAGTACCCTTATTAGCAGCACCTCCGATAGAAGTATTATTTTTCCATATTTCGTAATTATTTTCTTCATAACTATTCAACATTTGTTGGTTAGTTATCAAAATCACACTAGCTTTTTCAATTTCTTGAATAAATGTACTTGTAGCTTGATCAGCAGGCGTATTCTGAATCTTAGCTGTATAATCTGTTAAGCCTAATTTCAAACTATCATTTCTATCAATAGGCTTAAGAATAGGTGTTGCAACTATCTCTAATAAAGATCCTTTTTCATCCCGCTCAATCAATACAGTTTTTTTGACTTGCAGTATGTTTTTATTATTAGGTTGATTGGTAAATGTGAAAAATACGTTACCCTCACCTACTTTATATTTTGTTTTTATACTATCAGAAACAATTGTTTCTGCTTGATTTTCTTTAAAAATTCTATCTATACCCTCTAATAATGTGTCATCAATTTGTTTAAACACTTTTTCCAGTAATTTATCATGTTCAACTTTTAAAGCGACATATCCATTAAATGTGGAAGTTGGATTTTCCACTCTTCTGGCATCTTGATTACTTGCCATGATTGCATTTAATAAACTCATAAATTACCCCTTAACAAATTTAAAAGATTTAATTTACCTTTAAGTTATTTTTTATGCAATCTCCTTTCTGAATAAAATAAAAAACACTCTCAAAGAG